>CAJXHA010000016.1 GCA_913053615.1 uncultured Bacteriovoracaceae bacterium
AATAGCAATGTCATAACACTCTAAAAGCTTTGGTCTTTCGGCCATATTTAAGAGATCTTTTAATTTATTTAATCCAACGTATTCACTTTCTTGATTCTTTATACGAACTCTCTGAGACTCCTCAGCATGCTTCTTAGTTGCATCGATTAAGGGTTGGTATTTTTTCGTTTTAGAGATTACTTTAAATTTAATACCCTCATCAGTAGATTTTAAGAGAGCTTGATACAAGTTATCAGCATTCTCTTTATCTAGATCAACAATAATCTGTTCAGGTAAAACATCATCAACTTGTGTGTAGTATTGTAAGATGAAAAGACTGACTTCCTCTTGCACATCATTAAAAAGATCATCGTTAGAAAAATGAAATGATTTGTGTCCAAGTAAATTTCCTTCACGAATCATATAAAGACTTATGTCTAATTCTTCTGAGCCATTATAAAAAGAAATGACATCAATATTCTTTTCATTATTTAATTCAACACTTTGATCAAAACTATTTTCGAGAAAACTTTCAAGGTGTTGAGAGTAATCCCTAAGCATGGCAGCTTGTTCGAAGGCTTCATTTTCTGCATGTTCATGCATTCTACTTTCTAATAATTGTAATGCTTTTTGAGACTTTCTTTTTCCACGAAAAATCATCAGAGCTTCTTCAAGATCCTCTAAGTAATCTTTCTTAGAAATCTTTCCCACACAAGGAGCACTACACTGGTGCATTTGATAAAGAATGCAAGGTGTTTTTCTGGTTCTAAAATCGTAGTCAGTACAGTCTCTTAATTGAAAGGCCTTAGTGGTGGTTTTCATGGCCTCAGAAATACTACTCCCAACTGGGTATGGTCCAAATAACTCAATATGATTTTTCTTCTTTGGTCTTCTTACATATTGAAGTCGTGGGAACTCATGAGTTCTATCGACCATGAGATAGGGATATGATTTATCATCTTTAAGCCTCACATTATAGCGAGGTTTATGTTCTTTAATTAAGTTATTTTCTAGAACGTATGACTCAGCATCAGAGTTGGTGAGCATAAAATCAAAGTCATTAATTCTGGCAATAAGCACCATGGTTTTGGCCGATTTCTGGGACTTATTAAAATAACTTGTAACTCTTGCTTTTAAATCCTTCGCTTTGCCCACATAAATAATATTCTTTTTTGAGTCTTGCATTAAGTAACAGCCGGGACTCTTTGGCAGTGACTTGGCCTTATCAAGCAATTCAGCAATTCTCTTTGCGTTATTAGCAAGCTTTACGGACTCGTTTAAATGAGGTAAGCTTTTGTTTTCATTATCAGTCAAGTCTGTTCTCCAAGATTTGTCTAAAGCTAGCTAAAATTAATTATTATTAGCTAAATACTAACCAAAAAGGAAATTTATGTCCAAGTACGCAGCAGGGAAAGAAGTTATATCTTATTGTGGAAAATGCAAATTAGCACTATCTCATACAATAGTTTCCATGAAAGATCCTTCTACCATTGGTAAAGTTGAATGTAGAACCTGCAAGGCTACTCACGCTTATAAGGATCCATCAACTAAGACTAAGAAAGTAAAATCAAGATCAATGATTCCTGGTGGGAAATCTAAGTCAATGTCAGTTAATGATCTTTGGACTGAAGAAATTGGTAAAGCTCAAGGTAAGCCAATTACATATTCTATTCGCCACACATTTAGTGCTGGAGATATGGTTGATCACAAGAGCTTTGGACTAGGAATAGTTCAAGGGATTGTTGATGGAAAGATCGAAGTTCTCTTCCAACATGATATTAAAACACTAGTACACGATAAATAAAAAAGGGATGCAAATAGCATCCCTCTTTTCTTCTATAATTATTCTTTTATAAATTAGAATCCAAATCCAAATCCACCACTAATACTTAAACCAAGGTTTCCTGGACTATATGGTGCGTATCCATATCCGCCGCCAAAGCCACCACCGTAGCCTGCGCCCATACCCATTCCACCGTATCCACCGGCATAACCGTTAGACCAAAGGTTTTGAGCAGAATTCATATAAGAGTTCTGAAGAGCTGCTTGTTGGTAATATGAATCTTGCATATAAGCTTGTTGGTTTGATCCATATGCTTGAGAGATACCGCCCCAGTTCATACCACCGTTGCCATAGCCGCCTCCCCAGCCGCCAGAACCATTCCAATAAGAGCCTGCTCCATTACCCCAAGGTACTAGACCATAACCGCCAGCTCCGCCACCGTAAGGATTACCAAATCCTCCCATGCCAAAGCCAAGACCTGCTCCACCGCCATACTGAGGATATCCTCCTCCCATGCCGCCGCCGTACATTCCACCGCCGAAGCCAGGATAGCCCATTCCCATGCCGCCACCCATTCCAGGGTAACCCATGCCGCCACCTAAGCCGCCGCCGATTCCAATATTAATTCCGCCACCCATTCCAGGGAAGCCCATGCCGCCGCCGTACATACCACCACCCATTCCAGGATAGCCCATGCCCATTCCGCCGCCATACATTCCTCCGCCGAAGCCAGGGTAACCCATGCCCATTCCCATTCCAGGATAGCCCATGCCGCCCATGCCTCCACCGAGACCAAAGCCGATATTAATTCCGCCGCCCATTCCTGGGTATCCACCCATTCCAAAGCCGCCCATGCCCATACCGATTCCACCGTATGGATTATACATTCCATAAGGACCTGCCATTCCTCCTAAGAAGCCTGGACTGTATCCTGCAGCAAAGTAAGGGTTTCCAAATCCACCCATTCCATTGCCCATGAATCCCATACCACCAGCAAAACCACCAAGGTTATAACCATTACAACTAGGAGGTTGTAATTCTTGATATGGTAATTCATTACTTGCAAAGTAACCTGCTCCTTGAGAAGGATCAGCGTAACCATACATAGTATTAATATAGTTTGATTGCATTAATTGACATTGCTCAAATCCAACTGCAGCAGCTCCGGCCCAAGCTTGGTTTGAACCTAACATCGCATTTGAATATGACCTCATTCCTAGGTAACCAAATAGTGGTGGTGCAAGAGCTCCCACAACTTCAGCAATACCACTTAGAGTTCCATAAGCTCCACCACGTCTTCCTGCACTTTGACAGTCAACACATACTGAAGCATCTCCACCTGCAGCGATAATTATATTTGCTTGATCACCAATACATTCTTCATCTGTTAAATAATACGCACATCTAAAGCGAGTCCCTCCAGAAACAACGACTCTATAACTTCCGTCACCTCCAGCTCCATTACCTGAGTTTGTACGATATCTGATTTCATAGTCAGCGCCACCGCCGCCACAAATTCTTCTAATTTCACCATTCTTCTTTACACATAGATCATACCAGCGAGAACTTCCAACAGTAACAAGTTCACCGTTTACGCGAATTTGTCCACCACCTTGAATAGTTACTCCACCAGTCGTTCCAGTTGAACCTGTCGCTCCACTTGCTCCAGAAGTAACAACAACACTACCCGTTACACCTGTTGAACCACCAGCTCCGGTTGTTGCATCGATAATAACTTGGTCTGGATTTACAGCTGGGTAACAATGAGTTTTCCAACCACCAGCAAATCCACCACTTCCCTCTGGGAATGCAGCTTCAACTTGCGCAACCGTTGTATCAGAAGCATTTTCACTTACAGTACATTTTATTCGATAACAAGACTCTCCAGCATCGTTTAGAGTAGGACCCTCCACTGCGTACGAACCTCCAAAACCCCCTTGACTAACGGGTGTGGAACATTGGTTGATAATGCGTTGGACGATAGAATTGTCCGCCAGTGCATTACCCGCAATTAGAGTCATAATGATAAAAAAATGAATTCCCTTAAACATAATCTCTCACCTAGATAGAGTTATTACCTTAAACTATTGTAAACCAATAAATAAAAGTCTTTGAGTCGGAAAAAATTCCCCTCAGTCTGTTATCGGTAAATTATGGAAAATGTTTAGTGAATTATAAGGTACTGATATCTTACAAATTAAAGAGTATCAGTACCTGATTGATTTGATTAATTATTGAGCTTGGCCTCTTGGATTGAATTTTCTGATATTTTTAACCAAAAATTCAATTAGATCTTCGTCTGTACTAAAAACGTCTTCAACGAGATCAGAGTTCAGAAGAAAATCTTTTACTCTATTAGCTACTTTGTGAAGAGACTCAACCATGTAAAGCCCACCAATATTCTCACCTTGAAATGATTTAATGATTTCTTTACGAGCGTGGTTGAACATTTCAGTTTCAGTTATATCTTCAGTTACTTCATCTAAACCAAATTTTTCTTCAACTTCTTCAATTGCTTGATCACGAATGTCTTCGTCAGTTGAGAAACTTACACCTAATTCAGTTGCAAGTGCTTCAATAAGTGCAGATCTTTTATCAACATCATATTCAATAAGATCATCTTGTTTTAGATGATTAATAGTATGCGTAGATAGAGCGATTAATGTATTAAAATCTGTGCGCATAGTTATCCTTTTAAAATCTATTCTAGCTCAGTCTACAATAGGTCATGACATTAAAACAAGAAATATCAGCTAATAATTTGATATTTTTATTACTTTTTAAAACGGCTCTTAAGTTTTGACACAACTCTCAATACTAGTTCTCTCTCCCCAAAAAGCCATAATAAAAACAAGTATGAACCGCCCATGGCAGCAAAACCAATTCCTAAGTAAAGTGCCTTTTGGATAAAACTAAATTTAAAAAATAAGAAGTAAGGCTTGATTAAAAATGCTGCAACATAACAAATTAAGGCAGAACTTATCATCTTAAAAATCTTTGCAGAGTAAAAATTCTTAAAACCAAAAGGAGTGTTCTTAATAAATAAGAAAATTAATAATTGAGAATTCAAAAAGACAGAAACCGTTGTTCCTAATGCCAGCACTTGAAAACCATAATGTGGTACAAGTGCAACACAGAAAACAATATTCACTAAAATACTTCCAATAGAAGCAACAACGGGAATCATCTGTTTTTCAATAGTATAAAAAGCAGGAACAAAAATTTTATACAATCCATAAAAAGGTAATCCAAGTGCGTACCAATATAGTGCTTTACTCGTCATAAGAGTAGAAAGTTCATCAAACTTTCCACGCTCAAAAATAATATGCACAATCTCTCGAGCAAAAGTGAGGGTAATAATCGTCGCCGGTAAAATAAAGAGCCATGATAAGTGGGTGCTCCCCTTTATATACTCTCCAGCATCTTCTTTATCACCATTGCGCCAAGCATTTGAAAAGTGAACGAGATTTGAATTACCAATAGAAACACTTAATATTCCCACCGGTAATTGAAATAAACGAAAGGCATAGCTTAAAAATGAGACAGCTCCTACAATTGTCCCCGTTGCTAGAATTGTATTCACAATAAGATTCACTTGAGTCGCCGCAAAGCCAATTAATCCAGGGCCTAAAAGTTTGATTACTTTCTTGGTCTGAGTATGAAAGCCTTGTCTAAAAAGTACTGGCCCTAATTTGTATTTAAAAATTAAAGGCAGTTGAACGAATGCCTGCAAAAAACCACCAAAGAGAACACCGGCCGCTAATGTGTAAATAATAGGGATGCCACTTTCACGGAGGATACTTGGTAAGACCAACATACTTGTAATCATACTGACATTAAAAAACGCAGGTGATAGTGCTGGTATAAAAAAAGCACCCATTGAATTTAAAGCCCCCATAAAAAGTGCGGCAATAGAAACAAAAATAATAAAAGGTGCAATTAATTGCGTGAGGTAAACTGTCGTTTGAAACTTTTCAGGATCAGCTTTAAAGCTTGGTGCTACAACTGAAATAATCCATTCAGAATTTGTCACAATCACACTGGTTAAAAGAAAAGTAAGTATAAAAAGAAAAACAAAGAGAGACCATAAAAGTAAACGAGCACTTTGATGACTTCCCTTCTTTGCCTCTAAAAAATTAGGAATAAATGCTGATGATAATGCCCCTTCAGCTAAAAGATCACGCAACATATTTGGAATTCTAAAGGCAACATAGAATGCATCTGTCATTCCACTTGCACCAAAGATGTAAGCAATAAACTGTTCCCTAACTAAGCCCAAAATTCGGGAGCAAAATGTTGCAATGGCCATTTTAAGAGATGACAGAAATACAGTTTTTGACTTACTCAATTGAAATCCTTCTTTTCTCTATTAAAGCCAAACTTCTCTTTAATGTAAATAATTTAGAGCACTTAGAGAGTATATGAATAAAGCGCAGATAAAATTCGTGTAAAGAGGAAAAATTTTAGCCTGCCCCTATGACGCCCCGATCGTGCCCCTACTGGTATGACCTTCGTATCATACGACTATGAGCGTATTTCAACGATCTTACGCACTTAAATACCGCGCTATTTTGTTCGGTTGCATATTGCCCCTATGAATCTAACAAAGTCTTAAATGGGCGCAAGAATTTGTCATCAAAATTTACGTGAACCAGCTCTAGATGGGATGTAATATAAACTTAGCAGGAAGCTCGAAAGGGCTGGAAGAGACCAGGAAGGAATCAAATTCAGCCCTTTAATATGCAGGAAGCATAATACAACCAACACATCTTACTAGTCAATTAAGACTACTAAGAGACAAAGGAGGGTTAGCATGAAACTAGCTGTCGCCGTCGAAGTCAACAAACATCCTGCCGAGAGACACAACTACAAAATTTGGTATCTTGAAATTGGCCCTAATGGAAAGGTTCAAGGGATGGGAGTTAAAACTAAAGAGGAAATTATTCAAGACCTCTTTGAAAACTATCAAAAAACCGGAGAAACGAACTGGAGATGCTTTAAGAAGGATCGAGAGGAAAGTGAGCCAATTGAGATTACCGATTTTATTGCGATGAATGCATTTGAAAATACTCATTTTGGTAACTTGCCTACTCTTAGCGAATTTCAAAAGACGCTTGATTCGCTAGAAGCCAATCTCGAGCTACGTTCTATAGCTTAATTTATTTTTGCTTCACTTCCAGTTCGGAACTCGAAGATTCATTAAAAGCCCGCAAGTATGCGGGCTTCCTTTTTTCTATAAAAACAAAATTAAATTTCTATAAATACAATATTGAATCCCCAAGTGATATAAAAAATATAACTTGAGATAAGTTTTACTTAGTAAATTACTTATACTTTAATATTCAAATGAAATTCTTACTCTTACTATTAATATCAATAAACACTTATGCCTTTGATCAAACTAAAAGATTCGTTGCCCATAAAACTGATAAACGTTTTCTTTCTTTTGCTCTCGATACAGCTCTCTTAGTTGGAAGCTATTGGTGGAATGAATCTGGAGAAGCGGAAGGTGGAAGAGGCCGTCATAAAATTGCTCCCTTTGATATTCTTAATCCATTATTTATTAAAAGAACCAGTGCACTTGCTCCTGCATACTTTAGAGTTGGTGGCTCGGAGGCCGATGCTCTTTTTTATGCAATCAAAGAAGAGAATCCTCAATTTGATTCTCAACTAACAAAAGAAAAGATAAATGAATTGAAAACATTTATTCAGAAAACAAAGCTTGATCTTTTTTTCACATTAAACGCAGGTCCATTGCATTGGAAAGATAAAACTTATGCAAGTGCCAATGTAAAATTATTGATTGATTATTTTAAGCAAATTGAACTACCGGCAGTCTATGAGTTTGGAAATGAAGTTCTCGCCTACTGGGCCATTTGGGGAATCAATAAGCAAATATCAACCAAAGAATACTCTCATGCCTTTGCAAAAGTTCGAGATGAGAACCAAATAAAACTCGCTGGAGCGGCCAGTGCCTTTTGGCCAGTTATTGGTGAGCCAATGGGATTTTTATTTGGAAAAGTAACGAGCATTATAAAAAAGCTGAAAAGAAAAATGGATATCATCACTTGGCATTATTACCCTGTGCAATCTTCGAGGTGTCCGGTAGCAATTAGAAGAGCAAACCTTTCTCGTTTTTTTGATGCGAAAACTTTTGATGCCATTATCCCCTTTGCTAAGGAGATGCATGAGTATCATCACAACTATGCTCCAAGCTCAGAGTTATGGATGGGAGAAACAGGTTCTGCTCAGTGTGGAGGAATGAAGGGACTCTCCGATACATTTTTAAGTTCATTATGGTGGGCAGATGAATTAGCAACTCTCGCACTTTACAAGCATGATATTGTTATCCGCCAATCAATTGTTGGTGGTGATTATGCTCTTCTAGATTTTAAATCTTTAAAGCCAAGACCAGACTATTGGCTCAGTCTATTATGGAAAAAATTAATGGGCCAAAGAGTAATTCGCTTACCTTTTCAAAATTCTGGTAAGCTTTTAAGAATTTACCAACACTGTCATCCCGAAAAAGGCTCAACTTCTCTTATTATCAATGCCTCAAAATATATTCGAGAAGAAGTATTTCAAAATGATGTGAAAGTCTATCAACTAACTTCTCCACAACTTGATAAGTCTCTTTACTTAAATCAAAAGCTAGTGAAGACTACTAAAGATTTAGATAGTTATATGCTTGGAAGTAAAATCAAATTACCTCCAAGAAGCATAAGCTTTATTCATAATGAACGAGATCAGTTTTGCTCAATTGAAGGTATGCCGTCTCGACATGCTTTTTGAACATCTTCATTTTCAGGATCTAAACAAAAGTGAATATGATTATCATGTCCTGTGACTCTTCCAACATAAGGAAGTTCTTTTCTAACATTCCAATCATTAAAATAAATATTAGTTGCGCCAGCACGTCTTAAAAGTTTTATTAACTCAATAGTCTTATCCAGATCATAAACAGGGTTATGATAAGTCATAGCATAAGTAGTATTATCAATTCTTAATGGCCTAATATCAATACACTTTCCTGTATAATGAGTTTCGTGTGGTCCCCAGTTTTTAGGGTGATACATATTACCAAATTGAATCTGACAGCCATAGCCTGAACATTCTTCTTGTTGTGTTTTTAAGATTTCCATAAAAGTACAGGCCGTCATAGGCTTTGCATAAGCATCTGCACTCCCCTTATCATCAAGGTTATAGTGAAGGGAGCCATATGGGCCTGGAGCACTTCTGGTATCAGCATCATAGTTTTCATAGTCAAGGGGAACCTTTACAATTCCACGTGAGTCTAAAAGTTCTAATTTATTTGTTGAAAAGTTAAGTGCACTATCACCCTTGGCAACTTTTATAAAGTTTGCCATGGCCAAAAAGTCTTGGTCTTTTAAAGGCATTAAATTATTGGCCACATGACATGCATTTAAATCAACCCCAATAGAATCTCCCTTAGAACCATCAGCATAAACAATTTGAAAGACATATTCATCAGTACATATTGGTTCATCAGGATACTCAACTTGAACGCTAGTATGAAAGATAAAGCTCGAGTAACAACATCTATTTGTTAGAAACTTTCCATCACCTGTTCTTCTAGGAGTAATGGCCGCAACATCCATTGCTTGTAATTGTGGAAAATGTAAAAGAGGAGAATCTTCAGTTACCACAAAGGTAAACTCATCAACTTTCTCAACAGACTTAGAGTGCAGATATCCCTTTTCACCTAATTCAACTTTTGGCAAACTTGTTAGTTTATTAGTTGCTCTACGCAACTTCCCTCTCTCATTTAAGTTTTCATTATGAAATTCATCATCATTAATACCAAGTACTTCAACTTTTACGTATGAGCTTGGAGTCCCCACTAAGTGTTGACTCTCTTTTGGAACTTTTACAATTGATCTTCTTGGAATAAAAGATTGACGTGTACGATCTCTTAAACTTCTTAGGTTCTCGTATGTCTTATCACCTTGCTTATAGGCACTTGAAACAAAGAATGGTGGTTCATCACTTTCAGACACTGTACAAATTCTTTGCTGTCTCGCTTGAATTCGTCCTTCATCTAGATCATACCCTTGAGATGTATCATTAGAGACTGAGTCCTGAGCTATTAATTGAAGAGAAATAAAGAGTAATATTAAGGTCTTCATTTAATCTTCTCCAATTTTATTTCCTGAGAACATATAAGCTTATTTTCATTATAAAGAGAAAAGCTTAAGCGACCAGGGTAAATAAACTCATTATTTAAGTGATCATTAATAAGAAATTTATCAACAAGATAATCTTCTTTGGCTTGGAACTTTACTTTAAAGTTCTTGGCAAAGTTCTTATCAACTTTGCAGCCTAGGCATTCTTTTTTATCCACTTTTATATGTGTAATGGTTTGATTAGATTTAATGACCAAACTATGAAAATTATTTGAACTATCATTCCAACTAGCTGGAAGGCGAAAAAACTTACTGGCCTTTACCTTTTTATCTTTATGAAATTGGAGAAATTTGACCTCACCTAGGAGTTCAATATTAAGCTTTGAGCAGTCTTTGGCCCAACAAAATTGTGTTAGTGCTAATAAAAGCATTACGAATTTCATACCAGCTTATCGGAAAACTGAGTAAAAAATTAAGTTTTTTTGGATTTTTGAGTTTTGGTATTTCTATGAATCTAACACATTTTTGCGCTCTATGGCAATGGAATTCAACTGTTTGAAATTATGAGATTTTTTCTTTATTCAGGGGCCATTATTTTGTTTAACTTTAAAGTATAACACGCTAGGATGCACACGCTTTTTTAACATTTTCACGAGAAGACTAAGAGGTAAAAAAATGAACACACTCGCAATTATTGGTGCCCAATGGGGAGATGAGGGTAAAGGTAAAATCACTGATCTACTAGGACAAAAGGCCGACATTGTTGTTCGCTTCCAAGGGGGAAACAACGCAGGTCATACTATCATCTTTGGAGATAAGAAAATCATTCTTCATCAAATTCCAAGTGGGATTCTTCATGACAACTGTATCTCAGTCATTGCTCATGGGGTTGTTTTTGAACCTGAAGCTTTTCTTAAAGAACTTGAGGATGTTAAAAAGCATATCGATGTTACACCAGAAAGATTAAAGATTTCACTAAACGCTACTGTGATCACGACTTATCATAAATTACTCGATGCCATTAGAGAGGGTAAAACTTCTAATAAGATTGGAACGACTGGTAAGGGAATTGGTCCAGCTTATGAAGATAAAGTTGCAAGACGTGCGATTAAAATCAAAGATCTTTTTGATAAAGAGATTTTAACTAAGAAACTTTCTATTGCTCTTGAAGAGAAGTCATACTTATTCGAGCATTTTTATAAAACTGAATTTCCAACTATTGAACAAGAAGTTGAAAGACTCTACTCACTAGGACAAGAAATCTTTAAGTACGTATGTGATACTTTTAATTATTTAGACACAGCTCAAAGAGACGGAAAGAAAGTACTTTTCGAAGGTGCTCAGGGTGTGCTTTTAGATATCGATTATGGTTCATATCCATATGTAACTTCATCTTCGACTGGAGCAGCAGGAATTATGACTGGAGCTGGTCTATCTAACGGAGCATGTGGAGAGAAACTAGGAATTGTAAAGGCCTATACAACAAGAGTTGGAGAAGGCCCAATGCCAACAGAAATTGCAGAAGAGATTGGTGATCAAATTCAAAAGATTGGTCATGAATTTGGAGCAACCACTGGAAGAAGAAGAAGATGTGGATGGATCGATCTTCCTATTCTTAAGTACTCTGTTAAGTGTAGCTCACTTACTTCAATTGCCCTTACAAAACTTGATGTTCTAAGTGGTCTTTCAGAACTTAAGGTTTGTTACGCCTATGAAATTGATGGAAAAGAATATGACTGTGCTTATCCTGGTCTTGATTTAGCTAAAGCAAAACCACTTTATAAATCACTTAAACCTTTTAATGATACTTTTGCAGATGAGAATACATACTCAGCTGAACTAGAAGATTATATTAAAATGATTGAAGAAGGCATTGGTGTAAAAGTTGGAATTGTTGCTTTTGGTCCAGAAAGAAGTCAAATCCACTTTAGACAAAATTATTTTCAATAAGAATTATTCGCATAACATTAGCTCCATCGCATCTTTGGGATGGAGCTGATAAAAATACTCATAATAATATTCACTCTTATCTTTTCTTACCTGACTATTTGAAGGACATAATAAACTTAGACTTTCTTGTTCCTCAAAAAAGCTTTTCTTTTGCATACCCTCTATATATTTTTTAATTAGCATTGCTTTTATTGTTTCATTATTAATAATATCACTGGATACAGAACGTGCTAGTAAACTCTCTATCCTCCACTGATGAGTAAGATCAGTAAGGAGCTCCAAGTAGACCTGTTGTAAATTTATACTCTCATAATACTTAACATCTTCAACAATATACTCAGCAAACTTAGTCACAAGAAATAATTCTAAATCTGGTGTATCATAAAAAGCATGAGCACCAAGTGATAGAAATAACTTATCTGATTTTTCATAGACACTACAAAAGTTATAATCATTAACCTTCTCACAAACCTCACTCGCACGTACGAACTCTGCTTTAAAGCGAGATAAATTCATCTCTAGATGAGTCATATCGATAACTTGTTTAAACTTTCTTTCGACTTGGTAATGATAAGGTTCATCTTTTAAGACATGTAAGAAATTATCTTTTACTCTTTTAATCATTTCTTTGGTTTTAAAATGTAATGAAGAATAATAAGTATCAACCAATTTCTTATTTAATAATTGCTGGCAATTTAAAATAAAGTTTTCTGGTGCACCGGCCTTACTAAAATCTTCACAAGTCTCGATACCCATTCTTCTATATGAGCGACGATACTTCCAATCCCAACATGAGCGGTTCCAAAGAAAGTCATAAACCAAATCACCATTTTGGCGATCAAAGTTTTTACAAATCAAATCCTCTACAGCTGAAGACTTAGCAATCTCTTTAAATGCTGTTATATTGAGGGCCCTTAATTGCTCATTACGACTCTCGAGGTTCTCATCCACACAATTTTTCACAAAGAAATCCTCACAACTTTTTGCAAAGCTATGTGCACTAAGAAAAACAGTGAAAATGATAAACAAAAATTTCATAACTTAAGAGATGCAACTTGTTTGCCAAGCTTCTGACAAGATATTAGCGACTTAGAGTGTTTAAAATGCTAAATTTTCTTAAGAAGTGATCAAATTTTAATCAGTTTTTTGGACTGTTATTACAATAGCTTAGCGATGAGCTTTGAGCCGAGCTGATCGATGATCTCAACCTCTTTAATCTCATTCTGTAGACTCATCCCACTCTCGCACTGAACCTTAATATAATGAGATGTATAGCCCTCATAAACCCCATCTTTTTCTCTTTCAAATAAGACCGATTGCTTTGTCCCAATCAGAGCACGAGCAAACTCAGCTTGCTTCTTCTCTCCAAGAGCGATTAATGTTTTTACACGATCTTTTTTGATATCAGCTTGAATATGATTATCCAATTTAGCGGCAGTTGTATTCTTGCGCTTGGAATAAGGAAAAACATGGAAGTGAGTTAAAGCGAGTTCACGAGCAAGATTATAAGTATCTAAAAAGGCCTCTTCACTTTCTCCTGGATAACCCACAATCATATCTGCACCAATAGATGCATTTGGAAAATACTCACGCACAAGAGCAATCATATCCCTATAGTAAGCCACATCGTACTTACGACGCATGGACTTTAAAATATCATCATTGCCTGATTGCATTGGAATATGAAAGTGATCTTGATAGATCCCACTGTCTTTTAGAGTCTCTAAGAGCTCACGTGTGATGGTATTAGGCTCTACAGAAGACAACCTTAGACGTTTAAGCCCTTTAGTCTTAGCAACCCCTCTCACTAAGTCTGTGAGCTTCTCCTTAGATGTACTTTCGTACTCTCCAATATTCACACCAGTTAGAATGATTTCTTTAAAACCATTATTAACTAATTTCTGGGCCTGCTCTTTAGCCCCTTCAACTGTAATTGTTCGAGAACGACCTCTAGCAAAGGGAATAATACAAAATGAACAAACATAATTACATCCATCTTGGATCTTTAAAAAGGCACGAGTATGAGAGTCCGCTTCTGTGGTCGTCGCTCCCCAAAACTCATTGGACTTCTCTATCTTAGCTATATTCTCTTGATCCTCTTCTAAGTAATCAAAGACCTTATATTTCTCATTTGTCCCCAGAATTAAGTCTACACCCTGCATTTGCTTAATTTTATCTGCTTCCATCTGGGCATAACAACCTGCTACTACAACTTTACCTTCAGGTGAGAATTTTTGGGATTTGCGAATCATATTTCGACAGCTAGAATCTGCACCGTCAGTTACAGTACATGTATTTAAAAAAGTAACGTCCGCTTTCTCCCCATAAGGAACCACTTTATAACCCCTATCAACGAAGCCTTGAGCGATCTGGCCTGTCTCTGAGAGGTTTAACCTACAACCCAATGTATGAAATGCGACTGTTTTATCCATATATACCTTTTTAAAGACGCACAATGTAATAAATAATAATTATATTGGCAACCCACTATGTAAGCTTGCCGTGACCGGAATCATAAAAAAAAAGTTTGAAAAGTCTTACATTTCCAGTTGACTTTTTTACGCACTAAAATTAAATTCATATTCACGTTTTTAAGATGTGGTCTCGTAGCTCAGTTGGTTAGAGCATCTCCCTTTTAAGGAGAGGGTCCTGTGTTCGAGTCACAGCGAGATCACCATCTTAAAACCATAGACGACTCAAGCGAAATTAAAAAAATGCTCCCATCGTCTAGCCCGGTCTAGGACATCGCCTTTTCACGGCGGTAACAGGGGTTCGAATCCCCTTGGGAGTACCAAATTTTTATAAAAAGAAGCCTCGATTATTCGAGGCTTTTTTGTTTCTAATTTTCTAAGAAGTACTTTGATATAAAAAACCCGACAACTGCCGGGTTTTTATAAGTGTGAATTTTAGATTGAAATTAAGCTAAACACTTATGAAGTGTTTCATTCATTTGATTTTGATTTGTACTCATAACAAAAGATAATTCAAGAGCTAGATCATCGAGCATTCTTTCGAAAATTTGTTGTTCAACTTTACCTTTGTCATTTAATCCATGAAGGTACTTTAGTGCATTTAGAGTTTCTGCGATATCAACTGATTTTAGAATTTTTTGAAAGTGCTTTACCCTATCTTTTTTTGATGGAAAATCTTGGCCAGTATACTTCTCTGTATCTTCTAAAGTTGAAATTGCGTTTAATGCTTCTTCTTGCGAAAGTACTTGCCTTAGATGCTTTGTAGAGGTTTGAACAGGGACCATGATTCGAGTTTGATTTAATGTTGATTCAACAACAAAGAACTCTGAATTGGCAGATTCTACAAAGTCTTTTCTTAAAATTTTCCCGATACCGAATTTAGGAGAATAGACCTCTTGTCCAATGGCAACTCTTTGAGTAGTTTCTTGCATACAATTCCTTTTGTGTTTTTCTGCCTTAATGGCAAAAAATAAATACATAATAGTTTACCATACTTTCTCGTTCATTTCACGTGAGTTGCATTAGACGCCGAAATACACAAGTAAAGAACTAAGGTATTTAAATACAAACAATAACTTATAAAGGAGAGAAAAGTGCATTATAATTCATCTATGGATTTAAAAACGATCTTCTTCATTACCCTCCCCTTACTGTGGTCAGCTCCTCTAGCAGCTAAAATCGAGCTAAAATTGATGACTTTTAATACCATGTGCGAGTTCTGTCATAAAAAAGATGCTGATGTTTTTGATAATCGCAAGATGCTGATTAAGGATATTATTAAAAAGAGCGATGCAGATATTATCTCCTTACAAGAAGTCATTCGCTCATCTCAATTAGAGTACTTTGTTGATACGGACAAATACAATCTTCATTATTATCAAAATGCACTAATGAGTTATCCAGATGCGGCCTTAGCAATTAAGAAGAAGGACTTTCTTATTTTGGATAAAGGTCATTTTTGGCTGGGTGAAAATACAACAAATTTTAACTTTGGTTGGAAGTGGGCCATGCCAAGAATTCTCTTGTGGATGAAGGTTCAACATATACAAACGAAGAGAGTTTTTACAATTTATGGAAGTCACTTTGATAATCGCTTAGAAAATTTAGCAGGTTCATCTAAGTTAATAAGAAGGATTGCAAAAGAAAGTGAGAATATGATTTTTCTCGCAGATACCAATTCCACCTATGAAATGCAATCATACCAAACGATGCAAGAAGCATTAATTGACTTGGCCATCGATTTTGAAGGTGGAAGGGAGTATTGTTATCTTAAAAAAGGTAAGAAGTTTCCTGACTGCCGTGTGGATCATATTATGACAAATATTAAGGATGCTAAAACAAATAAGTACGAAGTGATCCTTGAGAAAGTTACTAATACTGAGCGCTTTCCCTCAGATCACCGTCCTATATATTTAGAAGTAAGCTTATAACCTCTTCACCACCATCATAGTGAGCTTAGTCTCACTGGTAAGCTGCCCAGATTCGTTAAAAGTCTCTATGGTCCAAACATGAGTGGTCTTTCCAAGGTGAGTTGCTCGAGCAATTCCTTTCACACGGCCATTGCGAACGGCCTTGATATGATTAGTATGAATTGAAAGCCCTACTGCGTGATGAGTGGAAGGATCGCATATTAAGTTAGAAGCAATACTTCCAAGTGTTTCAGCGAGTACACAATTAGCTCCGCCATGCAGAATTCCATAAGGTTGATGAGTTGTTTTATCCACAGGCATTGAACCAATTAATGTATCTTCTGTAATCTCATCAATGGTAATCCCTAAGTGACTCACTAATGTGTTTTCACAATTTTTATTAATTGCTGCAATTGGGGCTTCTTTAAACCAAATCATTTATCCTCCAAGCTGATAACTGCTTTTTTCTCATATGACTCTAAAAGTTTTTCTATTAGGTATTGTACATTATATATGTCTATTGGTTTTACTAATAAGTCTTCTTCAGCCTTGATTGCCTTTTGGAAGTTTTCATAAAAGCCGAGATAGTTTCCATCAACTGTTTTTACTTCTTCTTGTGAGTTCTCACTATAAAGAATTCCATGCTCACTATCTAAGTAAACTCCATTCTCTTGGTGATAGGCCCTCTCTCTAAGTCTTGCTTCTTGTGGATCCATTCCATACTTCTCATAAGCGGCGAGATTACCTAAAACTTTATACCTTAAACTTGGTGAAGCATGAAAGCAATGAGCATTTAATTCAACCTTCTTATCTGTATAAAGTAAGTGTGCCTTAAAGAAGTCAGAATTTTTAGCTCCCTCTCTCATTGCATCGCTGATTAGAAAAACTTCACTAGGCATTCCAAATAAAGCCAGAGCTTGATCAATTAAATGTGGACCAAGATCATAGAAGACACCACCGGCGATATCAGTTGTCTCACGCCAGTTATCTTTATTTACAGTAGGTCTAAAGCGATTAAAATTGGATTCAAATACTTTCACGTCCCCTAGCTTCTTATCAGCAATGAGTTTTTTTATGGTTAGAAAATCACCATCTAAACGACGATTATGAAATGAAGTCACAAGGACATTTTGTTTCTTTGCTAAATTTATTAATTCTTGTGTTTGCTCTAGGCTTGGAGTGAATGGCTTATCCACCACAACGTGACAACCTTTTTCAATTGCCATTTTTGCAAACTCATAATGAGTATCATTTGGAGATGCAATCACAATAATATCTAAGTCCATCCCAAGAAGATCTTTAATATCTTTAAGAACACTTGTGTGAGGATAGACTTTATTAATTTCACTTGCACGAGAGGAAACGATTGCACTTAACTCTAGTCCTTCACATGCATTAATATGGGGTGCATGAAAAACACTTCCAGCAAGACCATATCCAACTAAACCAACTTTCATTTTTAACCTTTATTTTAAGTTTTTTATTTTAATCACTTTTACAATAGAGCTTAAAACTTGAAAGTCTATTTCATAATTTAAAAGTTCGATTGTATAGATTCTATTATCATCATCATGATAAGCGGGTCTAGGATCTCCACTTAAAACATCTTTGATAAACTTTTCTTCTTTTTCTGATACCTTGCAGTCTTTATCAAACTCAACTGGTAATGATTGAACTTCTGCGTCACCAAACCAATACTCTGAGTCATCCCATGCCTTATCGTACTTAGGATGATAAGGTTTTATATCAATGACAGGTGTTCCATCTGCAAGATCTAGCCCTTCAAGAGTCATATGAATTTCACTATTATTTTGAGATAGTTGTAAAACTCTCCCCAGACTTAGGCCAATATTATTTGGTCGAAATGGAGATCGAGTGGCATAAACCCCAATCTTCTGATTTCCACCAAGTCTTGGGGGACGAACCTGTAACTTAGCTTGCCCATGACATTGATCAAAAATAAAAACCACCCAAATAAAATTACCAATTTCTAATTTCTCAAATGCAGACATATCAATGGACTGATCAAAAATGAGTACAGTATTATCACTGCGAACGAGACCACTTTGCCTGGGAACTCCAAATTTAGTTTTATAAGGAGAGAGTACCTTTGCAATGGACTTAATTTTAAATTCTGTCATGTTTAATATTTAATTCTAATATATTTGCTGGTTCATCAACCTGTGACCTTAAATCTCGAAGTGCAGTCCTTAAACCTTCTTCAACGACTGGATGATAAAATGGCATTGATAGCATTTTATTCACAGTCATTTCCTCTTGGATACACCAGCTTATTAAATGTGCTAGGTGTTCTGCGTCAGGACCAAATAATTCAGCACCTAGAATCTTACCGCTCTTTTTCTCACCATAAATATGAAGAAGACCAACTTCTTTTAATTTTATTATACTTCGACCTTGTCCTTCAAAAGTGACTTTACCAGTAGCAAAATCAATCTTCTTTGCTCTTAGTTCATTAATATGTTGGCCACAGAAAGCGATATTAGGATCGCTAAAAGTTACCCCCAGCGGAGTTCTTGTTTGAAAGCGATCAGCTTTGTCTCTCACAGCATTATGGCCTGCGATTTTCCCTTCATCACTGGCCTCATGTAATAATTGCTTTTCACCAGTTAAATCACCAGCAATGAACATATGTGGGTGCTCAATAATTTGAAATGTCTCTTTATTAATAACTGGTACACCCTTTTTATCTTTGATCCCAATAAAAGAGTTCATATTAAGTTTATCTAGATTTAGTTTTCTACCATTTGCTAATAATATCTTATCCACAATAGTTTTTGAGCCATCACCCATAATTAATTCTAGCTGACCATCGAGTTCGTTTACTTTTTCGAGTCCACTAAAATTAATGTCCATTACATTTTCAAAATACTTACACGCATACTCATTAATTTCTTCATTCTCAATACCTGATATACTTCTTCTGCGTGCAATACCTCTTATATTAAGTCCCAAACGATGTAATGCTTGCCCAATTTCTAGACCGATCACCCCCATCCCAAGGACAGCAATATTCTTTGGTAAATCCAGTTGTTCAAATATGGTATCTGTTGTGTAGAGATAATCTTCAAAGCCTTTTAAAACGGGAGGGGCGTAGGGAGTGGTACCTGCACCGATAATAACTTTATCAAATTGATATTCATCTCCACTAGCTGTTTTTAAAGTATGTGTGCTTGTAAATTCAACATACTCTCGCACTAATTTCTTATCATCCCAAGAACTCATCCCTCCCATTACTGCTCGCACAAAACGATCTCTAAGAGAGCGAACATGGGTTAGGACTTCTGGGATATTAACTGAAAGCTCTTCACTGCCGTGAATACCTTGTTCCTTAAATTTAGTTCTTTTATAAAAATCTTCACCAGCTTGAATTAAAACTTTTGAGGGCATACATCCCACTCTGGCACAAGTAGTTCCAAGTATCCCACCATCAAAGACTAGATAGTCATCAGTAACTTTGGCAACTTCTCTTCTTGCACTTAAACCAGCAGAGCCCGCACCTATTATTGCAACTTTTATTTTCTTCATAACAAACCTTTGTCACTTACTTATTTTACTTTGATTAAATAACGCGCCAGATATTTATTAAAATAATCTGGAATTGCTCTCATTAAGATTCCATCAACTGCCAGGTTAAAGTCAACCTGTGTATAGTTGATTTTCTTTTGAAAATTAATTTTATAAATAGCTTTTTCGCTCGGTACCATAGGAATATCATCAATAATATAGACAAAAACATTATTTATTCCCATATCACGAATTTTGAAAAAGACCTTAGGGTCCATAAAATAATAAGTTGCTAATAATTTATAAAGATAGGTATCAGGAATCCCCTTCATCCCTGGGTATTTGATCTCACTGAATTTTTGATACTTTCGAGTACTTATCCCAAGAAAGCCAAATAAGGTATCCCCTTTAATTGCAATCCCTTCTTTAGACTCTTTTCTATCAGGTAGAATTAATTCACAAAGACTTAGCTCATCATTGCTCTGACAAGTTTTCATCAGCATTGGGTCTTCTACTTTTTTTACGGTCTCAAAAATTTGTACCGCAGCTTGTAACTTGGGATCTACCTTATTTTTTTTATTTCTTTTTTCTTCCCAGATTTCTTTTTTTAATTTTATCTTTCGCTTGATACTTGGGTTATTACCCATAAGCTCATCAATTTTATCTCCAGAAAAATTGTCTTTGTATTGGAATGCAAAAAAACCTATAACGATAATGGCAAAGACACTCATTTTGATAACTTCAGAGAACTCCATTTTTGGCTTATAGGCAACTTTCTTACTTGCAGCACTTTTAAGTTTAGGACGATAAGGTTTTCTTACACTACCGCTTTCATCCTCAATATCTGAACTATTTAAATCTTTGACTTTGTATTGAGTTGAATTGATTTGTTTTAAGGCTTCTTCGTCTTCGAGCACAACTTTGACTTCGATATTACCTGGTAATACTAGTTGGTAAAAATCAAAGTATTCAATAAATTCATTATCACTAACTTTTTCATCGTTTAATATGAACCAATTACTCTTTGAGAGGTTTTTAATATAAACTTTTCCCTCTTCACTTTTTATCTCAATATGATGCCTAGATATCGCTTCACTGATAACACGAATATCACAGTCTGAACCACGACCAAGTATAATGTTGTCTTTCTTAACATCATTATCAAAAACAATTTTCTCGTTCTCAAAAACTTGGACTTGCATTTATTTAATTAACCTTTTCTTTTCTATTGCAGGCATTAATTCAAATTGATGCCCATGATCTCTTGTTATACTTGGTGAAAATCCACTGGGGACACGATGTGGATGACTAACATCATTGCCCATATCTCCAAATACAGTAGAGTCTTTATCATATAATGCATTGGCGACAAAGTCGTGGATATAATCAACTTCCTTATCACTAAAATCATTTCTAATCTTATCAGCTGTAAAACCAAAGTTTAAAGAATAATAAGGAATTAGTAAGTCTCTTTGAAAAAGATCATCAAAGAAATTATTCCTATACCTTCCTTTAGTTATTATTTCTGGCAAATACGGGCCGCGTAAATGATAGCGAATAGCATTTTTCAGGGCCAAATTCGCTCTTTCCTGCACACTATTTGCAGGTAGAGACTGGGCTTTTTCTGTTCCATGATGGAAATAAGGATAACTAGAAAGTACATTTCTAAGTGTCGGGACTCGAAATTTAAAACAATCTTCTTTTTTAAAACTGGCTTGTGCTCGACCAATGTCAGGAGCATAGCGTGAGTCAGATAAAAAAGTCTTACCTTCAATATGACATTCTGGTGGTGTCCCTCTTTGTCCACGTTCTTTATTAAAGAAACCTGAGCCTCCTGAAACGAATTGAGGTCTGGCCAAACTACTTCCTGCATGACTAACTACACCAAGGGTCTCAAAGCGATGAGAGTCAAAAGTTGGTGGTGTATGACAACTGACACAGCCCATTCCTTTTAATTTTTCTCCACCAAATTCATACTCTTTTCCATAGGGAGTAAAAAACTGAGACATTCCTTTGAGTTGGCTTACTGAAAGTACATTCTCACCTTTTATAAATTGGTCGAACTTGGTATTTTTACTAACATGAGTCATCACAAAAGCAGCTAATGCAGAAGCAATTCGATGATCAGTTACTTTTTCTGAATTGTATGCAGCTTTAAACAGTGAACGATAAGCGGGTACGCTTCTGATTTTAGCAATAGCAAGCGCCATACACTCATTTCTATTTGGGATAGTTAATTGTCCATTCTCACGGAAGCGAGGTATTCCTTTTATTGATACTTTTTTAAAATTAAAAAGATTCTTATTTGCTCCTGAATAACCATCCACAAAGTGGCTATGCTCTATGGCAACTGGTTTATCAAAGAGTGCTCCACCTTCTTTAAAAATATTTTCACCTTTTAATGGTAGTGGATTATAACCACAAAGCTCTTCTGGCGTATGGATGGGAAGTAAAATTTGAAATAATAGATCTCCAAAACGACCATCCCATAAGAGTCCAGAGTCTGTTTTAGGATTTACTCGATAAGCTACGTTGATAGTACTAAGAGAGTTACGAAACATTCTTCTTGTGGCCTTGAAGTGAGTACCGTCATCACCAAAGTGTCTATTAACTGATAATGCTCCCTCAAATTGTCTACGTCCTACATTATTTCCATTTGGACCACCAGCTCCAAGAGAACCAACAGTGAGATCATTTCCATCAGCAAAACCATGATTTGCTAAGTGGCATGTAGCACAGCTAACATCATTATTACGAGATAAAATAGTATCATTAAATAACATACGACCGAGCTTTAATTCGGCTTGACTAGGCTTTCCTCCTAGTAGTGTTAGGTAGTCTATTTTGGGTAGTTTTTTAAAATGAGGTTTAAAGTCACTACGAGCTATCTCAGATAGCTCATTTGTCTCTTTATTAGCATTACGACAACTAAATAAAATCAGTAAAGCTAAGAAAGGTATCGAAAATTTACCAACCAATGTTCCCCACATCTGTAGCACCAGCTCCCATTTTAGTATCAATTGGGAAAGATCTTAACTTATGTTTTAAATAGATTCGGTTTTTACATTCAGTGACACCCTGATCTTTTTTCAATACTCTCTCGCTTATACAACCTGAGTAATAAAAGACCATATAGGCCATCAGCTTATTATCGGAACGATACATAAAGAAACCGGCACCACTTAAAGTTCTAAGTCCCCCTTGCTTGGGAGTCAATGAAACATTTTCAGCACGACTTTTTTCAATAAGTGTTCCTGGATTCATAGGATCATCTTCAAATTTAATAAGATAATCATCCCTTACAATTCTTAATACATATTGTGCATCTTCTTTAAGAGGGTTTGAACCTGTGTCATCACAATTAGGTGTATCTAAAGGACAACAACGAATGTGCATATTTCCATTACTTAATTGCTTAATAAATGGCCATCTTTCTACATTTGCAAGCTCATCTACACCAAGTTTTCTCTCTTGATAAAATTCCACCGCACTATCAATTGGTAAACAAACAGAGTAATAACGTTCATATCGTTTATTAAGCGGATCATTTTTTGAAGATTTTTTTACAAAGTTAAGTGAGGTGTAGACACTTTGATAATTTTTCTCCGTGACTCTACGTAACCAATCATTTTTTAAGACTTCAGGTTCTAAGGCCATAGACCCTACTCGAACGAGGTCTCCGGTATTCTTATCTAGCTCGTATAATAAACCTTCATTAAACTCTAAATCAGATAGTCCATTAAGATTAATATCAATGAGCTTTTGATTGATCGCTAACGTCTGAGTGAGTTCAGACTTAATCTCACCACTGCGTGACATCTTATTTAGCATCTCCATGACTTTAGATGCCCCTAGGGTTGCTCCAGCCAAGAGGGCCATACCTATCATTAATTCAATTAATGAAAAGCCCCTACTCGTTTTAAATTCGTCCTTGAATTTTCCCATTTCTATCCTCTTAACATTACTTATTCTTCTGGTTTATCCATAATTTGGATTAGTTTAGAATTTCCACCGCCGCCACCAGCGCCATTGTTTCCATTCCCATTTCCATTTCCATTCCCATTACCTCCACTAAAACTTATAGTACTTAAGGCAATAAGAAAGTTAGTTTTTAGAATAATATTTTTCTCATCTTTCATTGCATTGACTTCATCAAGAGTTAAGAACCTATAGCTTGATTTATTACAGTCAGTTTTTACATTTGAGAAAAGTCCTGTTTGTTCATTAAGACATATCTTTCCATCAACAGAGTTATTTCCACTTGTAGCAAAATCACCATCTTTTCTTATTCTCCACTCTGCATCACCATCAAAGAACTTAGTAATATCACTCGTACCATAAACACCAACACTTACACCTTTTTCAACTGCAACCCATGCTGGATCATAATCTTTTGCACTCGCAATACTTCTGATTGGATATGCAGCTGCATGATGATTTCCATGAACTAATTGAAAAGCTGTTTCCCATTGTCCTGTCGTAGTAGGAGGTAGGAAAAATGCATTTACACCACTACATGCACTAACACCGTCAGTTGCTTTGGTACTTCTATCATTTGACATAACAATTTCACCATTGGCCTTACGGCATAGAAATCTTAATGCTGCATTTTCTGAAGTTTCATCTT
>CAJXHA010000017.1 GCA_913053615.1 uncultured Bacteriovoracaceae bacterium
TATTCTTTGTATTAGAGATAATAATAGTGATCCTGAAATCAATCATGGTTGTGAAAATAAAATGTATATTAATGAGCAAGGTGTAGTTGAATATGATAATTGGATGTGGGGTGAATTAGGTGATATTAAGATTGCTCATAATGACAATCGAGAAGCACTTTCTCAAATGAATGCTCTCCATGACAAGTGCCAAGCTGATAAAGGTTGTGATCAGTAAGCAACTTTTTTCATAAATTGAGTATGCAGTAATGATAATAAACAATAGGCCAAGAAATAATAAAATCCATTTAAGAGTTCACTTTGCATAATCGCTTTTACACTTATTGAAACGGCAAAGCCCATTATTGAAAAAGACTCGTTTTCTAATTGAGAAACACCGTCAGTTGCTAGAAAGACTAAGAAGATAGCAACAACAAAGACATCGGCCATCGACCATTTTGAAATAAGTCCTAAAATCTTTTTGACAGATTTATTGCTAAGTTTTTGAGAATGCAGACTTAGAATCATAAGAGTTTTTATGAGTGGAATTAAGCAAGAAAAACTAAGAATCATAATTCCCACAAACATACGACCATTATCAATTAAATTTTTCGATGTATCTAGAATTGAGCGGGAGGTATTAAAAATATCACCACTAAAATTTTTAAAATTAGACTCAATTATATAACTAAGCTTAATGCTTATCATAGGCTCACTTACACCAAGGACAAGTAAAACAAGGGTTATACATAGAAAGAGGAGCGAAACAATTTTTAATTTCATAAATTAAACCTTTCTTTGGGTTTTATCACTTTAAGTTTTCCATTTTTAAAAATATACAGGTGACCAAGGCCTATGACTTCGCCTTTTCTTCCATTTAAATAAATGGCGGTTTTCTCAGTGAGAGCAAGAGTTGCTCCTTTAAGCTTAGAAAACTTTAAAAGCTCTTGCATTTCCTCTTTTGGATCAAAGTGACAGTGAATAGAGTAATTATGTAGCATATTCATGCCCTGATATTTATTAATTTGAACAGAGTTCTTATCAGCTATCTTGCCAATAAGTGCAGTACTAATATTTTTACCTAATACGATTGCTCCCGCACTATCTGCATTAATGATTCCATTTTTAGCAATGAACTTGGTTACTAGTTTTTTAAAATTTGAGTTTCTAATGGATTGAATTAATTTAAAAGTATTTCCGCCATCAATATACAGGGCATGATGCAGTTCAAGGGTATCATATTTTAATTTATCTAATTCTGAGCACACTGATATTTTATTAAATTTTAATTGATCGAAAGTCTCTTTAATTCTTTTTAAGCAATAACTATGATTTCTTCTATTAGTTGCAACTGGAATGAGCATAATATTAGAAAGGGCAGGCATAAGCTTTTTAAACTTTCTATCAATACTTTTAAAATATTTTGAGTCACCACCACCGGTAAGTATAATTTGCATTTTATCATTTTACTGGACTCAAATAGAGCTCTCAAGTAAAATTAATTATATGTGATTATAGCATCTGACTGAATGGGTCAGCTAAAGGAGTCAAGGTGGATTCATCTCTCATTCAAACCCTTTTTAATTTTATAACTAATAATATCTTTGCCATTATTTTTATTTTTGCAGCTGTAGAAGTATTTTTAATTGTAAAAATGTTCCTCATGATGAAAAAGCACGAAGGTGTTCTCTTAGATGTAAGTGATAATCTCTTAAAAGGATTTAGAGATGCTCCTGATCGAGATAGTGAGCAAATGATTAATGAAAGAATACAAGCTTCTCTTGATTATATTCACCGTAAAATTAGTGAAGATCCTACCATAAAACCAGATTTTGCTAAGAATGCTAGTAAGATTATTCAAAGGCCTCTTTATCAGAGACATTATAAGATTGAAATTTATGCTTCTATAATGAGTACTTTAGTACAAGTCTTTCCATTATTAGGTATTTTAGGAACTATTTTAGCAATCGCTCAAACAGCTTTTCAAAGCGGTGGGCAAATTGATGTTTCTACTTTATCGAATGCATTTGTCTTGGCAATGGATACAACGATTTTAGGAATAACTTTTTCTATCTTATTTATGGTAATTGAGAGTGCTCTACAACCAAAGATTGAGCGAGTGATCAATGAGAGTAATGACTTTAAGCAAATTGTTGCAAATGTAAATATGGTACATTAATGAATACAAATAGAGTGTATAGAAAATCTAAAAAACAAACAGTACAGCTAACTTCCTTGTTAGATCTTTTGTTTGTGATGATTTTTGTCTCTTTAATTCAACAAAAAGAAGTGGTTAAGCCCACACCAAAACCTGTAAAAAAACCAATCGCTAAGACCACACCTAAGCCACAAGTAAAGCCTATAGTGAAAACGCCACCTAAGCCAGAGAAGGTGGTTCATACTATTGAGGCGGAGTTTAATTTTTATGGCACTAATTCTAATCCAGGAATTCCAAGTGGAAAGTATGCCATGCAAGGAAGTTATAATAAAGAAACTGGAGAGTTAAAACTAGGTGGAATCTACTGGATTCAGCGTCCAGCTCAATATGATATGGTTCCTTTAAGTGGAAAAATTAATCAAAATGAGGATACTTTTCTTGGACGAGTAGAATTTATTGGTTGTCAGAAGTTTACCCTTTCTCGTAAGCAAAAAGGTAATGGAAGTCCTCTAAGTGGCCAATGGGTTGGGACTTATAATTGTTCTCAAGGTGATACTGGTTTAACTCTTACCATTAAATAATCATAACTTATCAACTTAATTATCTTAATTAGGTGTCTAAGAATTTGACACCCTAGTAGACTTTATAGCCTAAGCTGAATACTGACTCAATTTTCGTTAACCTATTTTAAATAGATTAGTATGGAGATTGAGAAAATGACAAAGAACTTATTTACTTTAATGATGACTCTCGCATTTACTTTCACATCTTGTTCAAAGTTAGATGGAATGAGTGAGAATGCGACTAAGGCCTCTGAAAATTCAGGTAGGGCAGCAGATGCTGCAACTGATTCTGTTGGGATATTAAAAAGATCCGTGATTGTGACAAGACCTGGAGCTGCTAAAGAAGCAAGAGCAAGGGCCATGGAGCGATTAAAAGAAGCCGTCTCTATTGAAGGTAAAGTTGTTGAAGCAGCGACTTACTTTAAAGCTTTTGAATATCAATTATGGCTTGGTAATCATTTTGATACAGATGAATATCTTCAGACTCTTTACGAAGATGCGATGAATGAAATTTATAGAAATATGAAAGAGTTAAATAAGGATAAGAAAATTTCTCAAACTAATCCAACTGCCTTTAGAATTAATCCTTGGAGAAAGAAAAGAGATGCAAACCTTTTAGCACTTTCCTTAGGACTTCATAAAGTTCATGGATTACAAATAACAGTAAGGCCTATTGAATTAGAACTAGAAGATGGAAGTGTTTTCAGTTTTGAAGATGAGAATATGGGAGTGTCTGCTCTTGATTTAATTAAAGAGGCATTAGTAAGAATTAAAAAATATGAAGAAGGACAAATTGCTTATGGTGAGTTAAAACCATACGAAGTAGTCGTTTATGAAAATATTGAAGAATTCGTTACTCTTATTAATGTAAGATACAATATGATCTTAACTCTTGCTCTTGCTGAACTAACTAATGTTGAAGAGAGTACAATTGAAGGTTTTTCTTCTATAATTCTTCCAACATCATGGAGAAGCTTAGATTCTGACTATATGGAAATTAATGATGCTAAGAAGAGAAAAGCAAATAAGTACATCACTGAAGCTGCAAAGCTAAGAGATTTTATGCTAGCAAATGGGTATATGAATGAAACTTATGCTCCAATTGAAAAGACATTTAAAAGAATGAATAATCCATCACGTTCTGATGAAGATATTGTTATTCTAAGTACAAATGAACAGTCGAATATCAATGAGTATTACCAGGCATTAGAAACAATTTTTCAAGTTGAGGGTAATAAAGTGATTGGTGTTAAAAACTAGATTTAACATATGTTATTCCATACAAGTAAGGGCCGTTTTATACGGCCTTTTTTTATACCTTGACCTAAGCTTAACTTTGCAAGAATCATAAGTTTTTCATAAAATAAAAAGCATAATTGTATTAAAAGGATTTTTATGTACATTGTGCGTCAATTATTACAAAAACTTCATATTCTCAGTATGATTTTTCTTATGAGTTCTTGTGAGAAGTTACCGAGCTCAAACCCACCAGCATATTTAAGAGTTATGTTTCAAGATGATCCTAGTACATCTTTTATTATTGGGTGGAATCGCTTTGAATCGGATAGAAGTAGTGATCGAGTTTATTTTGATACTATTGATCATGGAGATAATATAAGTGCTTATCGTTACTCACAAGCTCCTGATAATTACTCTTCATATATTGGTTTTGAAAGTGCATTTGTAAAATTAGAAAACCTCGAACCAGCAACTCGTTATTATTTTATTATCGAAAGTAATTTTGGAATAACTCAAAGGTATTATGTGGATACCTTACCTGATGACCCTAATGAGCGAATTTCAATTATCTCAGGTGGGGATTCAAGAAATAATCGCTTACCAAGACAAAGTGCAAATATCCTAGTGAAAAAACTTAAACCACACTTTGTTTTCTTTGGTGGTGATATGACAAACCTAGGAACCACAAGACAATGGAGACAGTGGTTAGAGGATTGGCAATTGACTATTGCTGATGATGGAAGAGTAACGCCAATCGTACCGGCCAGAGGAAATCACGAGTATAGTAATGGTATCCTACAAGCTCTTTTTTGGTTACCTGATTGGAACTACTATTCTTTTAATGTGAATGATCTTATCCATGTGATTACTTTAAATAGTGAAGTTGCAACTGGGGGAACTCAGCTTAATTGGTTAATGGATGATCTTGCCAATAATACCCATACACGTTGGACTATTGCTCAATACCATAAACCAATGCGTCCCCATGTAGGTCGTAAAAAAGAAGGTACTGGTCAGTATAAGCATTGGGCACAAGCTTTTTATGATTATGGTGTTGATATAGTTTTTGAATCGGATGCCCATACAGTAAAAAGCACGTGGCCTTTAAGACCAAGTACTGAGGTTGGTTCATTTGAAGGATTTATCCGCGACGATGAACACGGTGTTGTCTATGTTGGGGAAGGTTGTTGGGGAGCTCCTATTAGAAATGCTGATGATAATAAACCATGGACACGTGAGAGTGGTAAGTTTAATCAATTTAAATGGAGCTTCTTTGATCAAGATAAAATTGAAGTAAGAACGGTAAAAGTAGATAATGCACAATTAGTTGATGAGCTAGATTTAGAAGACCGTTTTGAAATGCCTAATGGGATTGATCTTTGGGAAACTAAGTACGGCCCTGTTATGACTATTGAAAGGTAAGGGTTTATGAATAAGCATTTATTATTGCTTTTAAAGTTTACTTGTATTTGTTTCTTTATAGGAAGAGGATGGGAACATTTTAGTTTTAATCCTCCTTATCGAGTGTTCTTATGGAATGAAGATTTACTAGGTGGCTTTATCAATATGTTTACGCCAATCACTTGGCAAGAGTATGTTGAATCAATCAAGATAAATGCATTTATCGATCTTTGTATCCAAGGGATTGGAGTATTTTATTTAGTTATGGCCTTTGTGACAGTTTTTATTAAGTCATGGCACAAAAAGCTTGCTAAGTTTTACTTTCTTGCAAGCTTTATGATGGCATTTTTGGCATTTACTTTATTTGTCGATAAAGGCTTTCGCATGGGACAGTTCATTGAGCAGTCATTGCAAATTCTAACCCCAAGCTTATTTGCCTTAATTTACTTATACAAAATCGAAATTAAAAATTTAATTAATCCAATAAAGATTGCAATTGCTTTTACCTTTATCGGTCATGGTTTATTTGCAGTCGGTTTTTATCCAGTGCCAGGTAACTTTGTTGATATGTGTATTTCATTTTTTGGTTTTTCTGAAACAGAGGCCTTTGCATTTTTAAGAATGATTGGAGCTATTGATTTAGGTTGTGCTCTTTTATTATTTCTTCCAAAACTAGAATACGTCGCCTTAATTTTTATGAGTATCTGGGGAAGTGCTACAGCAAGTGCCAGAATACTTTCAAATATTGATAGTGATCTTTTAAATATGTCTATATCACAGTGGTGGTTTGAACTAGTTTACCGCATTCCACATGGCTTTATACCTGTTATGCTACTTCTTTATTTTTATTCCCAAAGAAAAAGTACAGTCCATAATAAACAGGAAACGATACTGCAACCGCAATTAGCTCACTAGAATATTGGAACTCAACAAAGAAGCTACAAATCCAAATTGTTGAGGCGACAAAAATAGTAATGAGCATAGGTATTTCACTTAGTTTTTTGGAATATAGTCCAATTAAAAGAGCAGGAAAGAATCCAACAAAACCTATCGCGTATGAGTCTTCTAGGAGTGAGTAAACATTTTCACCCATAAGTGCCACTATCAATGAGGTTATTGCGACTAAAACAACTGAAATGCGACATAGTTTTAATTCAGAGACATTAGGGAAAACTCTATTTAAGAAGTTATTTGCCAATACAGATGAAGGAGCGAGTAGTGCACTGGTAATAGTGGAAACAACCGCAGAAGTTATTGCCAGTAAAAGTACAATCGATGTAACAGGATCGAGATACTTCTTAATGAGTAAACTTATAAGATTCCCTTCATATTCAGGGCCTATAGTTAATTCACTAGTCATTCCAAACCAAACAGGAATTGAGCCAATTAGTAGATAAAGAACACCCGCAATGAGACAAGCATTTCTTGCAACTTTTGCACTCTTAGCAGAGAAAATTCTTTGGCCCAAGTCTTGGCCAGTTAAATTACCAAGGGCAGCTATGGAAAAGGCACTTAAGAGTCCTAGTGCTTTTTGAAAGTTATCTATATTTAAAGATTTCTTCTCTATGGGTAACATCTCATACATTTCGAATGCACCAAGATCTAATTCAAAAAATATTTTAAAAAATAAGTAAACTAATCCAATGATGATAATAAACATCTGAACTGAATCAGTTAAACTTACTGACCACATTCCCCCCATCATTGTAAGTAGTGTCGTAAGGAGCACAATAATTAATAATGCTTGAATATGGGTAAGGGGAGTAAAGGTGGCAATAATTTCAGAGACTGCAAGGTATTGAACAGCAATCCAACCAATAAAAGTTGGGAGAGTCGTAAAGACAGATACACCTTCAACTTTTGTTCCAAATTTAATTTTAAAAAAGTCGGAATACGTTAGTAATTGCATTTCCCATAGTTTTTTTGCCAAAAGAAAACCTGCGATTATTAAACAAAAACCAGAACCATAAGGCTCTAGTAGAGATGCGCTAATTCCAGTACTACTAATTTCATCCGTGGCCGAAATTATGGTTCCAGCACCAAACCAAGTTGCAAATAGACAAAATGTTGAAAGCCATAAATTAAAGCTTCTTCCACCTACTAAGAAGTCTTCATTGGTCTCTGTTTTAGAGTTAGCGAGAAAGCCCACACCAAAAAGAGTCATAAAGAAAACTGATAATGTAATAGTGAAAGATGTGTTCATGTAGATAATTTATAGGGAAAGATTAAAGTTGCAGAGAATGAAATTGAAACTATGTAAAAAGAATAGGGAGGATGACTCCTCCCTATAGATATTGATTAGATATTATTTATAAATACGCGTACTTGTTTAAGGCGTCCATCACCCATAGACTCAGTTTCAATGCTTCTGAGCTCTTGTAGAGTCGTGTGAATAATTCTTCTTTCTTTAGCATTTAATGGTTTTGATAATTGATCTTGTCCAGTTTCAAGCACAAGGTCTTTAAGCTCATGTGCCATCTTTTCAAGTTCAGCATCTGGAAGACTATTATCATAATTATTCTTAGACTTTCTAGGCCCTTTATTAAACTTACCACCATCTTTTTTATCTCTACGATCACTTCTTTCTTTGCGCTCATTTGTTCCACGAGCACTAATTCTAATACGAGTTTCATTAGAGATATTTTCACTTCTAAAGATAACCTGTCTTACAATCGTTTCTAAAGAAATCAAGAGTGCTTTTCTATTAGTTAAGAAAAGACCTACATCATCACCTTTAAGTTCACATTGAAGAGTATCACCTTTAACATAGAAATTTCTTTCAATATCAAGGTGCATTTTATCGATAACTTCGTTGGTAAGGTTTTTTACTTTTAATTGATCAGCACTTAACTCAGTACTCGTCGCAACCGACTCAGAATTCTCGTTCATTTTTCTTTCTCTTTTTTCATTTTTATTTAAAATGTTTTTCTTTTGAGTATTTGTATTATTTTTACCTTTTCTTGATCTTTGATCTTGAAGAAAGAATTCATAAGTGACTTCTTGTGGACCGAAGAAAAGGAATTTTTTAGAACCTTTCTTAAGTATATTGTGATTTAATTTTTCTAAGTCTTCAAGATTAAAATGATTTTTTGCTGCATTTTGAGCGTCTGAAAACGAAGTTGCAGTAATTTCAAACGGTGTCATAGGAGTCCTTTTATTCGATTTTGACGGTTTTTGATTATTATTCTTTTTCTTATGATCATGTTTATTTCTTTGCTCTTTCGGTCTACGCTCGGATTTGTCTTTTGCACTGCTTCTTTTTTTAGATTTATCATCTTTAAGTCGCAATGTTTTCATATCCATCTTAGGCTCTGGAATAATATCAGTAGCAAAGTCTGTGTCTTTAATATCCATTTTAGGAATCTTTTCTTCGATTAATTCCATAATCTGATCAAGGTGTTCACAGTCCTCATAAGCACAAAGACTGATGGCCTCACCAGTTTCACCAGCTCGACCAGTTCTTCCGATACGGTGTACATAATTAGCTGCTTCACTAGGTAAATCAAAATTAACTACGAGATTCACATCTTTTATATCGAGTCCTCTGGCAGCGACATCGGTACAAACAAGAATCGTCACTTCTTTTGAGCGAAATTCTTGCATTAATTTATTTCTTCTATTTTGAGTTAGTCGACCTGAAATAGGACTGGCCTTAAAGTCCATCGCCTTTAACCAGTGGGCTACACGGTGAGTTTGTATCTGAGTATTACAAAAGATAATTGCGTAAGCATCAGCTTTTTTTCTAAGAAGGTTTACAAGGAAAGGAAACTTCTCTTCTTTAGAGATCATCGCAATTTTATGATCGATATTATCCACTAGTAGACTATCAACACTTAATGAGATCTCTTTGGGTCTAGAGTGAAAGCGATAAGCAGTTTGTAAAACATCTAAGTTGGTAGTGGCACTTACCATGACTAATTGTCTTGATTTAGGTGCTCGCTTTAAAATTGTTTCGATTTCTTTTTTAAAGCCCATATCAAAGAGACGATCAGCCTCATCAAATATAATACTTTGTATATCATTGAAGTTAATTTCTTTTTGACGAGCGAGATCGCAAATTCTTCCCGGTGTTCCCACTAGAACGTCAATCCCTGATTGGAGTAACTCTTTTTGCTTATTTATATTTTCGCCACCGATTAGGCAGGCAGCATTTACAAGACCCTTACCAAAGCTTTCAAATGCTTTATGAGTTTGTTGGGCCAGCTCTCTAGTTGGACTTAAAACTAGTGCCAAGTATTTTTTATCAGAATTCTCTTTCTCTTGTAGAATCTTTTGAATCATTGGAATAGCAAATGCACCAGTCTTGCCACTACCTGTTTCGGCCTGTGCAAATATATCTTCACCTTTAAGAATAAGGGGAATGGTTTGCTCTTGAATAGGAGAGCTCTTTTCAAATCCAATTGTATTTAAGTTGGCCACTAAAGTCGCGTTAAGGCCGAATTCACTAAAGCTGACAGTATTTTCTATGATGTCCTCGCTAAGTTATGTTTTAGTAATCTTATAAGTTATAATTATAGTCGGACTTTATAACATTATTAGCATAAGCTATCAAATTTTAATGATTTACTTACATTATTTTATTGTGCGCTTTATAATCATTATATGAAAAAGATTTTGGTTCTCGGTATCCTTATCTCCATTATTGGTGCTTTGGTTTTGTACTATTTCAGTAGTAGAGTTAGTGGAGAAGCTATGCGTCACCATGAAATGAATAAAACTAGTCTTCAAATAAGTGGAGAAGCTCTGCGACAAAACAAAAAGCATTTAAGTGAAGATGAAGTGGCAAAATTAAATGATTATCATATGGATAAAGTTTTCCATGATCTTGAATGGGCCAAAGAAATTGAGATTAGTGATAAGGTCAAAGATATTCAAAAGGATCTGGCCAAACTTAACCCCTGTGAGTTTCTAAATAAATATCAAAGTGCTAACCAGAGAGACTTGTTCTTGGCCATTAATGGGGAGGCCACCGCTCTAGATCCTTTAAGCATATTTTATTTAAATGACCTAAATTATATTCAATATGATCAGTATATGAATGAACTGATTGACACGGCGGATACTACTAGAGCTTTCTTATTAGATATCGATCTTTATAGTTATATAAAAGATCCATATGATTATACTTTTAATCCAAAGACCAGAGAATATTATTTTAATAAAAACTTGAATGACGATTATTCTGAATCAGATGATGATGAAATGTATTATAAGCTCCAGTCCTATCTTGAGGCCAAAGGCACAGCATTTGTAGACAAAACTTTTTCAGCTGTCGATGCCGTAATAGATGATATTGATACTGATCCAATAATTAGTTCAGTATTAGTTTTTAGTCTAAATGTTAATAATGATAAGAGGTATAAAGAGAGTAAGAATGTTATTCATCACAAAGCTTTTGAAATGATTAAAGTAAAACAGGAGGCGATGAAGTGGAAGGTTAAGTCTAAGCTTCAAGGTTTTCTAGAGGAAGATGATACTGAGGTGATTAATATTATTCCACTAAGTTTGAGAGATCGATACTTAAGTAAAGCAAGCAATCCTGCAGAGGTGGCCCTTGCCTATGAGCTTTATAATAAACAAATTAGTTCTCATTTTAAAAATATTATTCCACTAACAAAAGAGCTTAAAGAATCGAATCCTCAAATATTTAAAAAGCTTCAAAAGTATTTTGATCGCTATTTAAAAACGGTAGATAAAAATAAGAATGCGGACTGGATTACTAGAGAGCTCTATGATGTGCTATCAATTTACTCACCAAGTTTTCATAATAAAAGTTATGATGACTTTGTAAGTGATAAAAAAGGTGCGTATGATCCAATTTATGGAAGTGGTTGTGATGATCGACGCTATAAGGATCTATGTAATAAGTTCTGTACCAATTAATTAGCTTTAATCACATATTGATAGGGCAACATATTATTATCAACTTTAAACTGCATAAAACCAGCTTGGGCCAATTCTTCTTGGATTTGTTGAGTTGATATTCTCATTTCAACGCTTGGAAACTTTGCTGGTTCACTTGGTGCAGCTGGCTTTTTAAAGTCGACGATAATAAGTGTTCCATTGGGTTTAAGTCCTTCTTTAACTTTTCTAAAATACTCCACACGCTCTTCAATATGATGGTAAGTATTTACAATAATGGCATAATCATACTGGCTCTGACCCATCAGGGGAGAGTCGTATGGGACTTTTTTAACAATTAAGTTTTGAGATAGCTTAAGCTCTTTTGCTCTTTTTTCAGCGTAGTCTAAAAAACGTTGATCAACATCCGCATGTGTAACAACGGCACCTTTCTTTGCCATTCTCATAGAAAAGTAACCTGTACCTGCTCCGATATCTATAATTTGTTTATCCTTAATATTTCCCATGCTTGCAATGATGAGATTGGGCTTTTGATAGCTTTCACGCTCAGGGCTTTCGAAAGCTTCAACAAGTTTTTCAAATACTTTTTGATTCATTACTTTATTAGCATGCCCATGGTTGTGAGAATTATGTGAACATGAAATAAAGGTTAAAATTGAAATAAGAGCTATAATTCGCATGCTAAGTTCCTGTAAACATTAATGGTTTCTTTTGAATATATTACACACCAAATTCTAAAATGTTTAATTATTTATTCTCTTTTGCTACACAGCAATAAAAATAGATAAGGTTTGTTTGAAATATATTTAGGGGAATCAATGAAAGCATTATTTTTATGTATTTTCGTGGCATTTAATGCACTTGCAGTTATGCCCGAGTGGTCTTATGACGCTGGTCCAGATCCAGCAACAGAAATGGGAAGAGAGCTAATAGATATCACAGCATCTATTCCAAATTTTCCACAAATGTCTTTAGAGTTAATGAAATCACAAAAGTTTAGACCTGCATTTGGTCCCATTCCTTGGAGAATGAGACTCGATGAAAATAAAGTTAAGATGCTCTTTATTGGTCAAGACGGAACTCATATTGCTGAGGCCGCTGGTCGTCCGGCAACAGCAGGTTTTGGTGGACGTGCTCAAGATCTTGCAAATTACTTTGGTGTAAATGAAGGTGCTGCTTTTATAAATACTTATGCTTTTACAATTAAAGGTCAGTACGGAATTTATAACACACCATATATTCAATATGACGAAAATGGAGAGCCTGAAGTAAAGTTCTCAAATTTTGTTGATAATGACCTTTGGCTTTTATCAATGGCACAAGAGTCACCACTTACTCAGTGGAGAAACTCTTTAATTGATTGGATCATCCGTAATAATAAGGAATCAATGAAATTAGTTGTACTTTTTGGTGGAGCTGCTCGTGATGCGATCGCTAGTTATGCAATTTCAAAAGGTGCTACTGTGACTAGTTGGATGGAACGTATGAAAGATACTGTTCAAGTTCCGGTAACAAAATCTGAATATGCTGGTGGTAATAATACCTTTCCAAGTCTTGTTGCTAAAGATGGTGGTGATCTTTATGAAGATATGCTTGGTAGAAGAGTTGATTATAAGAGTTCAAGCGATCAAAAGAAAATTGTTAATGATTTAAAAGATAACCTTAAAGAATATGTAAAGAATATGGTTTTCACCAAAGGTGGACCTGATAAGAATGGACTTATCAATATGGCCCAAATTGGTGGATTTGATCTAGATACAATGATTGTAAATAATACGAAGACTATTTCACTAAAAGGTTTAAAGCTTGATGATGGTAGTGTTATTGAAAATGATATCCTTGTTATTTCTTTACCTCACCCGAGTTATTTAAGTCGTCTAGTAATGGATGCCGATTCATATTATGAAGGTAAAGAAGCTGCTAGTCGTGCCGTGATGAAAAATGTTCGTGCTCTGGATAAATATGCAAAGAACGGTTGGAATATTTCTGCAGATCCGGGAAAAACAAATTTTTATGCACGTGGTGAAAACTACGAGTATGGAAGAAGTGATATTGGTCCAGAGTTTTATGACTTTGGAACTCCAGCGAATAGAATGGTCTCTAAGTCTACAGCAAGAAGAATGTCTCGTAATGCCAACGTAGTTATTATTGGAACTCGTGATAATGGTCGTTTTGATATGGATAAGATTAAAGATATGACTTACGCCGAGGCAGCACCTGGTATTAATAGTAAGGAATTATTCATTGCTCGTCCAAGCTCATTTGAATCAAGATATGTTTTTGATATGGGACCTGGGCTTGAGTATGCAAAGCTTATGAAAACAAATATCGACTTTGATGCATTATATGCAGAAAAAGAAGGAATGAGCTTTGAAGAAGATGGTATTAAAGCTCATTATATTAAATCACACCCAAGTGTAGCTGACTTTGGTCACTATAGAGGAACTTTTAAAAATGCTAAGATCGTCGTTTTAGCTGATCCAATTGGTTACGATGATATTATCACTGCTCGTGCTTTAACGGGAACTCGTGGTCAATATCTACAAGGATTAATGAATGACTTAGGCGTTGATGACCAATACTTAGTATTAAAAACTGTTCCTTTTGGAATGGACGGAGCAACAAAAGCTGATTGGGAATATGTAATTGAAAACTCTAAAACTTATAGAGAAAAATTACTAAATGCAGTAATGAAAGATAATTCTCCAGTTGTGGTATTAACAGATGGTGAACATGCCAATGCAGAAGCAAAGAGAATTCTAGGGGATTCTGTTGAAGTCATTGATCTTCAAAGATCAGAAGGTACATATGAAGGTCTTGTGGAAGCCGCACAGGTGATGAATAAAAAAGCTATTATTAAAAACTCTATTGATTTTGTTGAAATGGCAAATATTCCAAGAAGTCACTTATCTTTTTATTCAAGAGTATGGGAAGGTACTTCTGGAGATAGAGTTATAACAAGTAATGGTAAGGCATATGAAGGAATTGCTTTTGCTGAGGTTGTACCTAAATGGGCCTATGACCAAGGCTGGGAAGATCTCTCTAAAGCAAGCTATGATGTAAGTGATCTCGTAAGATTATTAAGAGAGTACAAACTTCCACTACCGGGGGAGAGTATTCCAAGGTATCTTGCTAGAACAAGCGAGAACAATGCAGTTGCTTTTGAAGAATTCTTTGAGACAGCAATTTAATTAAAAACTATATATTTTCAGGCTCCAACGGTTTTCCAAACGTTGGAGTCGAAAATTCTTTAATCACCTTATTTAACTCATTTATATCTTTCTTATTTAATTTTTCTTTATTCTTAGCACTTCTTAGAACATTTAATAATTGAAAGACATGTTTAATCTTATAAATTTTATTTTGAAAGTCCGGAAATGGAAGCATTTCACTTTGAGGATTCATTCCAAGAGGGTTAGTTACATATTGAATGAATTGCACTTCATTTCTTAGATACTTTGAATCAAGTAACTCACTTGATAGGGTACCACCCTGGTTTTTGATTTTATGACAAGAAATACAATAACGCTTATAAGTACTAAATCCATCGCTAAGAGTACTATCTTTAAGAGGTAGTTTAAAAAGTTTCGTTTTAAAATTAATTCCCTGTATTTTATAAATGCTCGAATACTTTAATCGATGTTTATAGTGGAGATCATCTAACTTCCAAACAAGATAATACGGTCCAAGGTTTACAATCTCTTTTGTCTTTTGCGAGAAACGTGTAAAAGGCTTGGCCCCAGCACTCTTATATGTAAGGTAAGCATCTCTATTTTGAAATAATTGAAAGTTTAAAAAGGGTTGATAACCATTTAGGCACTCAAAGACTACTTCTTCAATATCAGATTTATTAAGTTTTAAATCTTTTATTAAATCATTAATACTTATTCCAATATAAGTAGAAGACTTATTATTTATATGATTTAAAAACTTAACCTTCTCGCTTTCACCAATTTTTAAAAATTGCTCTCTATTATAAGACTTAATAAATTTTCCATCTTGATAGACAACAAGGGCAAGAGCATTAAATGAAAAAAGAAATAAGAAGAATTTTAAAAGATACATGCAATTAATAATAGCGCTTTACATAAATAAGACAATGCCCAAACTATACTTCTAGGACTTGCAAGATCTTTAATATAAAGAACACCATAAATGATTCTGGTGATTAAGGCACCTGCACCAAGTAGATGAATTGTATTAGGGCTCACTCCCGATATATTGGCACAGATAATAACTGTCATAAATATCGGTAAGGCCTCATTGCTATTTAAATGGGCCCAATAAGAGCGCTTAGCACTTCCGGTTAAACTATTTAAAAAGTCACGAGGAGCATTATTATTATATTGTTTTAAGTTCGTCATTTTCGCATAGGCTGTCCAAAAGATACCTTGGGCGATAAATAAAATAATGTAAATGATAGATAGTTTTGTCATGAAGTTATTTTATACAAAAAAAAAGGCCGAGACTAGCTCGACCTTCCTTAATATAATTAAATTTTTAGAATTTAATTTTCTGGCTTATACCAACATAGTGGTCTAATACCTTGAGTATCACCTTCTGATCTATTACAAGTACCAGCAGTTGCGTCATCATTAGATACTTCATCACTGATTCTTTCACCACATAAAGCACCTTGGAAATAAGTATCAAGACGACATTGAGCAGCAGGGTGAGCAGAATTTGTTCTACTTACTACATTTGTATCTGGAGTTTCAAATTTAAATCCACTGTTTCCTCTTAAAGATCCAAGAAGATTAGCAAGACTCATACCTGCCATTGAACTTCTAACACAAAGTGCAACATCATTATCTAGTGTAAAGTTCTCAGCACACTTTTCTTTAACGATTGCTGGAACATTCATATTAGCAATGATCGCCATATTGTCATCAGATTCATAAAGACTTCTAAAACATTTTAAAGTTCCAAAATAATCAGATTGTCCTTCAACTGAAGCCCAGTTATTTGGGAAAGAATTAGTTGGAGTTCCACCTAAGTGGTGACCTAATTCGTGACATACAACTAGTGCAAATGCATCATCCGTTACTAATTCGTGACGAGCAAGACCACCATACATATTTACTTTCCATGTACCAAAGAAAGTTCTCTGAGCAGATGCGTTAACAGTTCCGTTATCCCATCCACGGCTCCACTTAAGTTTTCCACCTTTCGCTTTTACGATTGGGCGATAATACTTATCAGCAAGATCGATAATTTCGTTAAATCTTTCTTCTGTCATGTCATTAGCATTTTTATCGTGAACACCAATATATAAATCGTTCTCTGGAAGATATCCAGTTAGACCATTCATATCACATGCAAAACTTTGTCCTAAAACAAATGAACCTATTAGAATAGCTTGAATCAGCTTTTTCATATTTCCTCCTTGAAAATAATATGAACTTATTCTCTCCAAAACGAAAACACTCTATCAAGTCCGTAGTTCTAACATCTTCTTACGCATATAGTTGAATTTATTAGTCGGAAATTGAGTCTTACTTGCCTTATCATATTGAATTCATATTATTAATGCATGTTACAAGTACACAATTTAAGTAAGAGTTTTCAAGACCAAGTTCTTTTTAGTGATGTTAGTTTTACAATTAACAAAGGTGAAAGGGTTGGACTTGTAGGTCGCAATGGTAGTGGTAAGTCTACATTATTTAAAATAATTCAAAATCAAGAGTCAGCTGATGAGGGAGAGGTGTCTTTTCCCAATCTTTATACCTTAGGTTCATTAGATCAGTATATTCAGTTTAATCACTCTAATTTAATAGATGAGTGTATGAGTGTTATGGCCCAAGACTTAAAGTTAGAGACTTATAGAGCGGAAAAATTATTAACAGGTCTTGGCTTTAGTAAGAGTGACTTTGAAAAGAGCCCCAACTCATTTTCTGGTGGGTATCAAATTAGAATCAACTTGGTTAAGAGTCTTTTAAAAGAGCCAAGCTTACTTTTATTAGATGAGCCAACTAACTATCTGGATATTACAAGCCTTAGATGGCTAAAGAACTTTCTGCGCTCTTTTGATGGTGAAGTTTTTCTCATTACACACGACAAAGACTTTATGAACAGCGTTTGTACTCATATTGTGGGGATACATCGTAAGCGTGTTAAAAAGATAAAGGGTGACACTTATAATTTTTATCAGAAAATTGCTGAAGAAGAAGAGATTTTTGAAAAGACTCAGCAAAATATAAAGGCCAAAAAAGAGCAATTAGAAGAATTTGTGACCCGCTTTGGAGCAAAGGCCTCTAAAGCAAGTCAGGCAAAAAGTAAGATGAAGCAAATTGAAAAGCTTGGAGACATTGAAGAGCTAGATGCAATTCAGGAAATGTCTTTAAACTTTAACTATGCACCTACTCAATCAAAAGTCTTCCTTGAAGTTGATCATTTAGATTTTGGGTATGATCCCAATCATTTATTAATCAAAGACTTTAAGCTGCAAATTAATAATGGTGATAAGGTTGGAATCATCGGTAAAAATGGTAAAGGGAAATCGACCTTATTAAATATACTCTATGGTTTTTTAAACCCAGTTAAAGGTGAGATCAAAGTTAATGATAATTGTCGCATCGGTCATTTTGGGCAAACAAATGTGCAAAGGCTTGATGATGAATCCACAATATTAGATGAAGTTATAAGTAGTAATCCTAATCTGCCTATATCTCGTAGTCGTGCTCTTTGTGGAGCGATGCTTTTCAGTGATGATCAAGCACTTAAAAAAATTAAAGTACTTTCTGGGGGAGAGAAAAGTAGGGTTTTACTGGCAAAAATTATGGCCAGTGAAAATAACTTTCTTTTTCTTGATGAGCCAACAAACCACCTTGATATGCAAAGTATAGAGGTTTTTAAAAATAAGCTGATAGACTTTGAAGGAGCTCTACTCTTAGTGACTCACTCTGAAGAATTTTTAAGAGATGTGGTGGATAAGTTAATTTACTTTAAAGATGGAGAAGTAAAATTCTTTGATGGTGGTTATGATGAATTCTTAGCTAAAGTTGGCTTTGAAAATGAGGATTTAGAAGCTACAGATAATAAGAAAGGGAAATTAACTAAGAAAGAAATTCATGCTCTCAGACAAGAAATCATTAAACGAAAATCAAAAGAGTGTCGTCCTTTAGAAAATGATCTAACCAAGCTAGAAAAACTTTTAAGTGAGCTGGATGAGAAAGAGGCCAATATTAATGCTGAGCTTGCAAAGGCCACTGAGTCTATGGAAGAAAAAAAGGTTTTAGAACTTTCTAGATCACTTGGAGAAATTCAAGAAGAAATAGAAACTGCTCTCGATAAATCTATGCAAATAGAAGATGAGTTAACTTTGATTTATAAGAAATATGATGAGGAGTTAGAGAGTATAGGGGACTCGTAAGCCCCCTTAGAGAATATAAATTATTCTTTTGATTCTTCAGCTGCTGGTGCTGCTTCTGCTGCTGGAGCTTCTTCTCCACCTGCTAAAGCTTCTTCAGTTGCTTCTTCTTCTGGCTCTGCTTTCTTAGGAGCCATAATAGTTACAACAGTTAATTCACCTTCATCTTCAAATGAATACTTTCCACCGCTATTGATGTCTTTTACATGAATTGAATCACCAATTTCTAATTCAGTAATATCTACTTCAATTTGGTCAGGGATATTCATTGGAGTTCCTTTAACTAAAAGAACTTTTCTCGTTTGAGATGCTGTTCCACCAGCTTTAACACCTTTTGATTCACCAATGATATTTACTGGAACTTTTACAGTTGTTTCAACACCTTTAGTTAGTTTATGAAAATCAATCTGGTAGATTACTTTGTGAAGTGGGTCTTTGTGAATGAACTTAGTGTTTACTAAGTGTTTTTTTCCACCAACTTCAAGTTCAAAGATTTTACCTTTGTTTTGAAAAACATGTTGGAATTCAACTTGATTAACAAAAAGAGGAACAGAATCCATACCTTTACCAAAAAAGATTGCTGGAATATTTCCTTGTTTACGTTCACGCATTAGATCACCTCTTGATAATCCTAACGTTCTATCATTTGCCTTAAGCATTTCCTGTGCCATTTTTCCTCCTTAAAAGAAACTATTATATATAAATGTTTTATCCACGTCTATTTTGCTAATTTATCTTTGACTAAATTTGTCGCCTTCTTTCCATCAAAGCGACCTTTAATTTTTCCAGATAACTCCTTCATAACCAAACCAAAATTAGCATTTTCTTGGCCCGAAATGATGTCATCAATAATTTTTAATACATCTTCCTCACTAAGTGGCTTGGGCATAAACTCACTCAATACCGCAATCTCAGCAGTAATCTCTTTATACTGCTCAGAGTCTTTAGGGTACATTTCTAGTGAATCTTTTACTTTCTTTGTATAAGAGATCACTATATCTTGTTCATCTTGCTTTTTTGTACTCGTATCATTTTCGATAAAAAGCTTTTTTAAATAGCGAAGTGCATTTAGTCTCGTTTTATCTTTTGCCTTCATGGCCATTTTAATTTCTTCACTAATTTGGTCTTTTAAATTACTCATACTACCTCACTTCATATGTATGGTGATGAAAGTCAATTTTGTTCTCACCAAAATTAGTTTTTGACGAACTCAAATGCTTTAGATGAAAGTTCTTAAATTCCTCTTCAAACTCATTGGTTGAAATTGAAAAAGGAGGACCTTGCATTTGGCTTTGATCATATTCAAATGTTATCGCATAAAGACGAGTATCATTTTTTAAAAGCTTTTTATAAAGCTGATAAAGTTTAGTTCTCATTTCTTGTGGAAGTGCCACAAGGGAAGCACGATCATAAATGAGATCAATATCCTTAAAGACATTCTCATCAATATTAAATATATCTCCACAATAAAGTTCTATATTAAGGGAGCGATAAACCTTAATGTTTTCATTTACTTCTTGCACATCAAATTGGAGTGCATTCTCAATAAAGAAATCATGGCAGGCCTTTTCAGCTAGCTCAACTCCAATGATTTTCTGGGCGTGATTTGCAAGATAGATAATGTCTTTGGTTTTACCACAAAGCGGAACGAGAACATTTGGTTTGCTGTGATGATCTGTTAAGTAATGAGGAAGGTATTCCATTAAATTAGGATTATACTCATCTTGATGAAATCCTATCTGATTCATTTCCCATTTTGAAAGCCAAAAGTCTTTTTCCATAATTAAGTCCTTGAATATTAAAGGGTAGCACAAATATCTGAAAATGCTTTGAGCAGTGTTTAAAGCTTAGGCCTTGTATAATTAGTTCACAGGGTCAAAAGGCTCAAGTTATTGATATCACACCTGGATGCACGGCATTGTATTTGCATCATAATACACCAAGAGAGAGGACATTATGAGAATTTTACTAAGTACACTTATGACTTTATTTGCATTCACTGTATTTGCACAAGAGCAGACAGACCTTAATCAAGATCAGATTGATAGAGCTGCCATTGAGCGTGAATTGGATGAAAAAGTAGAAAACGCACAAACTGAAGAGGAGCGTAATCTCTTAACTAAGTTTAAAGATTGGTCTAAGGGTGTTGCCGAGTCTGATATTGCAAAAAAGTCAGGCCGAGGTCTTGGTAAAGCGAGTTCATTTATTACAACTGAGACTCTAAGACCTTTTATTGCAACAGGTAGTTTCTTTAGAGGATTATTTTCAAAAAGTGATACTGCAAAAACAAGAGTAAGATCTCTAGCTTATACATTCTATCTCGAAAATGAAAAAGAATTAAATGAGCTCTATAAAGATCCTAAGAAATTAGAAAATTACTTAAATGAAAATGGTAAGCAAGGACTTGTTCCAAGTTATGCTGGCATGATTCAAGACCTATTTAAAGAAAAAATACTAAAGACAATTAAAGGTATGTTAATAGATATTGATTTTAACCCATCATTAGAAAAAGATGGAAAGTCTATGTCTTTAAGTGATGCAAGCTCTTTAGAAGAATTAGCACAAATGATCCAAGACTTGAGAGTAGAAGAGAATCCTTTTATTCTACTTTCAATTGATACAGAGAAATTAAATAATGAAACATTAAAGAAGAACTTAGCTTGTAATAATCTTGCAACATTAGCTCCTCATATTGATATCGCACCTCTTATAAGCTCTCTTACTAATGCTGCTGTAAGCGGAGATGGTATAAATGAGAATGATTATAAAAAAGCAATTAGTCAGCAATTACTAGCAGACATTGATGAATTTATAGCTCAGTTCATAGAAATGGATAATGGTGTTTGGAAAAATAAAGAGATTATGAGTGAACTTGGTGAGACTACCGCAGGGATTGTTGCTCAGTATGCAGTTCCTTCCATTGTATTAGGTTCAATTGTTAATGGTGCGGGTGCCGTATATCTAGGTGTAACAGCTCTTAGTACTATTGGTTCAGGACTGTCAGTAGCAACGTGTACAAAAAATAAGAATATCGATAAATTAATGGAAGATGCAGACTTTAGAAACTTTTGTTCTTATGTGGTTATGCGAAGTTCACAAAAGATTCTTAAAAGTAAGGCACGTGGTTTCTTAGCAGGACAAAGTCTTAGAAATACTTTTAGAATGATTGGTTATAAGAAAAAATTCCTTGATCGTTGCCAAGAAGAAACTGGTAAATCAAGAAGTAATTGTCGCACTATCTATAAAGAAGAAAAACAAGAGTACCTTGCAAATTGTATGGCATTTGGAATGAGTAGAAGAGAGTGTGGCCGTCTAAGAAAAGAAGACTTACTAAGTAGTGCTTCTGGCCGTAAAGTTAGTTCACAAGAATAAAATGCTTTTTTATTGTCACCCAAGGCAAGTTTTGAAATAATATATCTATGGTTAAGTATATTTGCTCAAAAATTGCCAAGGCGTGGGGATGGAAATATGTTAATAATCTCCCTGCTGATTTAGGAAGCTACGTTGCTCTAGGGGCACCCCATACTTCAAATTGGGATTTTATCACAGCAATGACCATTATCCATAATGCCAAGGATGTAAAATCTAAATTTCTTATCAAATCTAGTTGGACTCGCTTTCCAATGAACTTTTTCTTTGATGCAATTGGAGGAGTAGGTGTTGATCGTAAAGCAATAAGTCAAAAAGGGAATATCAATAGTACTGATCTTCTATCTCAAATGTTTCATACTGAACAAAAGATTGCTCTCTGGGTCGCTCCTGAAGGAACTCGTTCTTTAAATACAAAGTGGAAAACTGGTTTTTATTATATTGCCAAAAAGGCCAATGTTCCTATTGTGCTTGCATATGCGGATTGGAAAACTAAAACTCTTGGCCTAGGTAAAGTAATTTATCCCACAGATAGTCTTGAAAATGATATGCGCCAAATTATGGAATTTTACCGTCCTATGCAGGGTAAGATTCAAGAAAAATTTAGTATTGATCCTCAGTACTTAATTGAGCATAAAACTGAAGATAAGAATTAAATTCTTTAGGTATCTCTTTTAGTAATTCATACTGATGTTTTTTATATACCTTATTTCTCTCATTGTACTTAAGTTTTAGACTTTGATTTAAAAATCTCTCAAGTTTTTGTCTCAAGAGATTAGGGTTCGCTTTTATTTCATTATAATCTAGATGCAGTACTTTTAATTTAAGCTCTTTTATATTTTTTAAAGCTTGCTCTAGGTCAAAGGAAAGTCTTTGATTCATCTTAGGAATCATAAACTCTAAATCATAGATGGGAGTAAACATATGGGCATATGTTTGCGCTAATGAATACGCAGAAGGAAGTACATTACTAAGATCTCGATGTAAAAAGATATACTTTGCATTTGGAAAATACTTATTAAGTTGATCAATAGCTTGTAAGTGCATAGGTGCTTTTAATAAGAAGGTTTCTTTATTTGTTTGAATTAAACTTAAGGCCTTATAATAAAACTCATATGTATAATCAAAATTTTCATTTAATAACTCTTTCTCATAATTTGGTAAGTGAAACATTAAGGGATAGATTTGAGAGATAAAGCTACATAAGAGTATTTTAGAGCACTCCTCAGGTCCTTGGTTATTTACTTTATGAATGTATTGAATTTTAGGCGTGAGGTAGTTTTGAAAGAGTAACATCACCTTCCCATTGAGACGTCTTAGAAATTTAAATTGATAGCGTCCAATATGATTTAATTCCCAAAAACTAAAGCACTTAAATTTCTTATCACTTCCTAAGTATTGATGAAAATAAGTAGACCCGGTACGGGGTAAACCTAATATGAAGATACATTTCTTATTAAATTTTTTATGTTCTCTTTCTACAAAGGCAATATTTTTTAAGTTTTCAAAAACAAAGGCATTGAATAATAACTTACCTAGGGGATCAAAATTATTATTTTGATAAATATCTCCCATAAGTAAACTTAGGTACTTTTTTACTTTTAAAGGTAATTCTCTTTGGTATTTTTTCTCATACCAAGTATTTAATTCATCAAAACTATATTCTTTAGGAAAAAGAAAAAAGTTTAAAATTTTAATGAGAAGAGGTCTTTTATAAGGATCTTTCATTTGATTTCATCAGATCCTGCATAATCATTCTTGCTTGTAGGAATAAAGGTGTGAACTTTAAGAGCACATAGACCGTATAATTATTTATAAAGCCAGGTAAGACGCTATCTTTATTCTTCTTAAGGGCAGTATATGAAATCTCAGCACATCTTTTTGCACTCATCATTTGCAC
>CAJXHA010000018.1 GCA_913053615.1 uncultured Bacteriovoracaceae bacterium
TGGCCTAAAAGGTGATTGTCTTGGTTGGAACTTTAATGATGATAATAATGACATCGATGATATAGATGGACACGGAACTCATGTTGCTGGCTTAATTGCAGACTTCTTTCATGCTCATAAAGAGAGCTTAGAGATTTTACCACTTCGAATTTTTAGTGGTGAAAAAGATATTCCTCTACCAATAAAAATGGGGAAAGCTCTAGAGTATGCAATTAAAGAAAATGTAGATCTTATTCATATGTCGATGGGCTGGCCTAGTAGTCTTATGAGTGTGAAGCTTCAAAAGTTAATTGAAAAAGCACTTGACCAAGGCATTATGATTGTAGCAGCAGCAGGAAATAGTTCACAGCGAGCTAATATCTATCCTTGTAAAATTGAAGGGGTACTCTGTGTTGGTGCATTAAGAGCTAATGGAGAGAAAGCTCCTTTTTCAAACTATGGGCCACAAGTGGATTTCATGTTACCAGGAGAAAGAGTTCTATCAACAATACCAACTGCTCTTGATCCAATAAGTCTACCAATAAAAGGATATGATTATAAAAGTGGAACATCTCAAGCTGCACCTTTACTTTCCGGTGCTATTTTATTCTTAAAAGCTATTAATAATGATTACACTCCCTTTGAAATTAAAGAAAAACTATTCCAAGCTAGTTCACCTAATAGATATGCTCAGAGAGGTGTAATAAATCTAGAACAAGTGATTAGTAAGGAAATCATACCAAATATTCAAGCTAAACTTAAAAGTTTAAATACTTTTTCTGATACAGGTTTTGAATTAGAAATCGTTAATCCATTTCAAAAAACACTAACAAAGAAAGTAACTCTTACTTGTGAAGAGGGTTCAGTTTTAAATGTTGAGGTTACTTTAAAAGCTAGGGAAACGAAAAAAATCCCAGTTGAAATTGCAAATCAAACTTTAGAATTTGATTGTGAACTTAATATCGGAAACGAGAAAACAAATTTTATCCTTAGATACTTAGCGGCTTTAAATACAAATTTAGAAACACTCCCACTTGATGATAAGAAAATTATTATGCCAACGAGAACAGGTGTAAGAAGTCGTCTTATTAGTGTTCCAAATAAAGATGGATTAAAAAGAGCACCTTATTTTTATCTCTCAGGAGAGAAGAATTTTGTCCTTTATCATTTAAACCAGAAAATTGGAGAGATTGAAACAGGAGAAAACTGTAAGCGTCTTCGCCTTTTACAATTAGATCTTAATCAAGACTCTGATATGGACCTTTTATATGAAGAGCTATGTGATGGAAAGTTTCTGCGTTATTCATTTTTAGATAATCAATTAAATGAAATATTCCCTAAAGTTATCTTCACTCCTAAATTAAGTATTATTAATTATAATGACTTTAAGTATGTCTTGAAAAACAACCTTCCTCACTTTCGCTTTATCAACTCTGGCTTTGTTCCAAGAAGTAATGATCCGTGGAATCCTTCTCCAACTGGTCGAGATATTCATGCCTATGAGTTGGCACCATCAATGATTGATGGAAAGCTAGAATTTACAGAAAGAGTTCTGGATAATAAAAAACTATGGGCGAAGGCTTTAGGCCTAAGAACAACTCCAAGATTTGGTATTTTAAATATTAAAGATAATAAATTACTTTTTAAACATGCTACTAAAACATATTGGTACCACCTTGATACGGAAAAAGTGACATTAAGTGATCTTAACCACCTTCTCATTTCTGGTGATGAAATTGCAGATGTTATCGGATCAACAAATGAGTACAGTGTGAACACATTAATTACTCCTTATGAGTTTAGATCATTTGTGAATACTGGTATTACTTTGCGCTATCAACAAGATAATTATTATGACCCCTTAATGAATGTCGTAGCGGTGACTAAAGATGAGACTGGATATCATGCATTTGTAAAAAGTTATATCAGTATGCATAAACTAAGTTTTGATATGCTTGGAAATTTCACTCATAAAGAAGTATTCACTATTGAGCGCTTTGACTTTTTAAATGGTGATGAACTCGACGCCCTCGTTATTCCTATGCAGATTAATAATAGTATTCAGTTTATCGTTGATGGTTCAAAAATACATACAAACTATATTGATATTATCAATTCACAAAGAACTAGCTTTAAGGTTCCAACAAACTGCTCTAGCCAGATGCCAGTTGAAGTCAATGGTGAAGTAAGACTGATTTTCTCTTGCTTTGAGGATGGACAAGGGGTTTTGAAGAGTTTTGCGCTGCCTGAATAAAAATTTAAATCTTTGATTTTATTCAAAATTCGAATGAATAATTTTTGCCTAGATTTACGGAAAACTTACGGTTTGCTATAATAGCAATATGGAACTGAATAGGGACTCATTAGTCTATAAAATTGATTATTTACCGGTCACGGCATGCTATTACGCTGATGAACTGACTCCAGGGCTTATGCGTGGACGTGAGAATGAGGGAGCATTGGTTCCCGTCTTTTCTATGGCGGTTCAGTGTGGACTCTTTGGAATTCAAGATGATCATATCGAGAATTATCTAAGTCTAGATGAGCGTTTTATTCGTAATAAACATGCTACTTTTATTTTTAAAATGGAAGGGGATAGTATGTCTCCTCATATTGAGGCCGGAGATTATTTAATTGTTGATCGTTCACTTACGGATTTTATGGATAAGATTGTAGTGGTGGATGTTTTTGATGAGCGAATGTGTAAGTTCCTTACTCGATCCCATGGACAAACAGTATTGCGCTCTTTTAATAATCGCTATAAGGACATCGTGGTTACAGATGAAATGGATATAAATATCTTTGGCGTAGCAACACTTTCTTTTAAAGACTTGATAAGGAATGACTAGTTTGTAAGAATAGAGAGGTGCAAGCTTTATTTCTACAATATTTATATCCGATCAGTGTTAGTTTTGTCGCATTCTTATTATACCTAATAGGTAATGTGTGGATCTCCCGCAAGAAAAATCGCAGAATCACAGGTTTTAGAAGAAAAGAAATTTCTGATCCAATAGGGCTTGGGGATACACCTGATGAAATTGATGACGAGAAAATTCAAGCACTCGGAATTGATAGTATTAAGGGGCGTTTCTTATTTATCCAAAGGGCCTATCCAATATTTATTGGATGCTTGTGGATAACTCTTCTGATTACACCTTATTTATCTAAGTTACCGGCGATTTATATTTCATTAATTGTTGCAATTGTATCATTAGTACTTGGTGTTGCTATTCGTCCATTTGTTGAAAATATAATGGGAGGAGTTGTTATCTCATTATTCCAACCAGTTCGCGTTGGAGATACAGTGAGAATTGATGGGCACTATGGAATTATAGAACAAATAAACCTCACACATTGTGTGCTAAGGGTGTGGGACTGGAAAAGATTTGTTATTCCAAATTCAAAGATGATGGTGAAAGAAATTCAAAATCATACCATGCATGATGAATTGATTTGGACTCATATAACTTTTTATGTGGAACCAGAGTGTGATCTAGATATTGTTGAAGCTCTCGCTCGAGAAGCTGCATTTGAAAGTGAGTTTAAAGTCCCTGGTGAGCAGCCAACTTTTTGGGTTACAGATATGCAAAAAGATTCTGTGCAGTGCTGGCTGGCAGTTTGGGCTCCAAACCCACCAGATGGTTGGGAGTTACGCTGTGATGTTAGAAAGCGATTACACAAAAAATTTCGTCAAAATAAAATTGCCTTTCAAAACTTTAGACATAATAGTCGTCAGTACCCTGTGGATACAGAAAACACTGAGCCAACATTACCGATATAATTAAAAGCTTATAAGCGAATTCCTGGCGAGACTAATTTCTTTTCAAGTACTTCCCAGAATTTATCGACAACAATCGCTAGGATTGCAGAGGGGATAGCTCCTAATAAAATTAGATTACCATTCACAGTTGCGACTCCTCGAAAAATAGGTTCACCCAAACCACCAGCACCGACTAGAGCCGCAAGAGTGGCAGTTCCAATAACAATAACACTTGCAGTTCTAACACCCGCTAAAATAATTGGCATAGCAAGCGGAATTTCCACTTTAAAGAGAATTTGCATTGGTGTTAACCCCAGACCTCGGGATGCTTCTATGTAATTAGAATTTACGCCTTCTATGCCTGAATAAGTATTTCTTATTAGTGGAAGAAGCGAGTAAAGGAAAAGGGCAATGACTGCAGGAAGGTAACCAATCCCCATTAAAGGAATGAGAAAACCTAAAAGGGCCAAAGAAGGTATCGTTTGAACGGTGTTAATAATTGGAAAAACCAATTTAGAAAGTTTAGGAAAACGAGTAAGAGCAACTCCTGTTGGAATAGAAACTAAGAGTGCCAAAAAAAGTGCTCCAAAGGATAAAAGTAAGTGTTCTTTGGTTATCTTTAAAAGATAATTTTTCTTTGAAAGAGTATAGGCGATAAAACCTTTAGAGAGTTGTGGCTTTTTTATTTTGCCTTTGATAATGCCTTTCTGGACGAGAAAGTTATGAGCGATATTTTTTGGCTCACGCTTGGCCCTATCTACAAGGTCATTCATTTCAATCATTTCTTCTTCTGAGATAAAGTCATCAAAGAGTTCAAAGATTTCTACTAGGGCAGGATGATCTTCTAAGGTTTTTTCTTTTACTAAGAAAGCTGCATAGTAAGGAGGGAAAAACTTTTTATCGTCTTCTAGTATTTTTAAGTTATAGGCCTTAATTCTACCATCGGTTGAGTAAGACATAATCATATCAGCATGATCATCACGAATGGCAGAGTACATAAGCCCGCTATCAACACCCTTGGCCTTATTATCATCAAAAGGTATTTTATAAAATTCCTTAAAGGCCTTATAGCCATCTTTTCTTTCCATGGATTCATGAGCGGCAACAAATCTTAGTTTGTTGGCAATAGGAATAATATCACTAATGGTTTTAATTTCTTTAAAACGAGGATCATTTTCTCTAACCGCAATAGCGTATGTATTATTAAAACCTAAACTAGGAGACCAGGTAATTCCAAAGCGGTTTTCATATTCTTTTTTGACAATATCATAAACTGCTTGAGGATCTGTTTCCCCTTGCATTTTTAAGAGCATGATATAACCAGTTCCCGTATAGTCGGGATAGAGATCAATATCCCCACCATCAAGAGCATCAAAAAGAACTTTTGTTCCGCCTAAATTCATCTTACGATTTATTTTGTAGTTATAGTTTTCTTCTAAAACCTGAGCTAACATTTCTGAAAGAATAATTGATTCACTAAATGCTTTAGAACCAATTGTTAGTTCTTTAGACCATAGGTGAGTAGTAAGTAAGAAGAAAAATAGAACTTTAACCAAGTTGCCCACTAACAAAGTCCTCTACAAATTGATTCTTTGGATTTTCTTTAAAATCCTTTTCATTACCCATTTGAATAATTTCACCTTTATTCATTAACATTACTTGATTTCCAAGTTTAAAAGCTTCTTCCATATCATGAGTAACAATGACAATTGTCTTATGGAGCTTTTCATTCATATACATTAGTTCTTCATGCATCGAGTTTCGTGTGATGGGATCTAGGGCACCAAAAGGTTCATCCATTAATAGTATGGGCGGGTCTTCCATTAATGCTCTCGCAATACCGACTCTTTGTTGTTGACCACCACTGAGTTCGATGGGGTAACGATCAGCAAAAGTATTTGGATCCATGCCAATCATATTTAAAAGCTCATTACTTTTTTCAACGATATGCTTTTTATCTCTTTTTAATATACGAGAAAGTAGGGTGATATTTTCTCTAACTGTCATGTGGGGAAGCAGTCCTGCTTTTTGAATAACATAACCAATCTTTCTTCTCCACTCAACTGGATCATAAGTAATAGCAAGCTCATTATTTACTCTAATCTCTCCAGTACTTGGTTCTACTAAGCGATTAAGCATTTTTAAAGTTGTTGTTTTTCCACATCCACTCGTTCCTATAATACATGCAATGCTGCCAGTAGGAATTTCGAAATCAATATGATTAACGGCTATAAAACCATCTGGTTCATATATCTTTGAGAGATTTTTAACTGAGATCATAGAGCTATTATAGCAAGTAATACCAAAGAGGTTTTCTGCGGCAAGATATTCGGTTAATTGGATTTAGATTAGACTCTTGTAAATAATAAGAGATTATTATTGGCAGGCATTTGTATATTCTCTTTTAATTGGAATTCCTTTAGCCACTCTTGAACTTTTTCCACATCTCTTATCCCCATTAGTGGATCTCTTGTTTTTAGAGACTGATCAAATTCAAAATTACTTTGACTTGTAAAATCACCATTAAATTTATACGGGCCATAGAGGATAATTCTATCACTTATAAACTTATGCAATTCACCACAAAGAAATTCGACTTCCTTTGCATGCATAATATGAAAAACATTTGCACAATATAATGAATCAAATTTTCGATCTACATTTGGAAGGATTTTATTTGTATCTACAAGAAAAGGGGTTGGATTTTTTAAGTTCACAATTTTATTTTCTTTGATTTTTTCTGCTAATATCCAATTATAGTCTTTTGTATCATAAGGGTACCAATTTAAGTGTTGAAGCTCTTTGGCAAAGTAAAGTGCATGTTCACCGGTGCCATGACCAATTTCCATGACTTCTTTAGATGTTTCGAGAAACTTTCTTAACTGATTTAAGATAACGCTTTTATTGCGCTCAGCTGCAGGGCTATGGGGTAATTGATGGTTTTCATTGCTCATTTTTTAAGTATCTCAGTATAAGCTTAATTTGCCTATTTACGGAAAAGTTACGGTTTGCTATACTAAGTGAATGCTGGGAAATCTAAACTCACAGAAAGTCTATGCCATGATTGATTGTAATAGTTTTTATTGCAGTTGTGAGCGTTTGTTTAGACCTGAATATCGCAAACGACCTGTGATCGTTCTTTCAAATAATGATGGTTGCGCTGTCGCGAGAACTCAAGAGGCCAAAGATCTAGGGATTGCTATGGGAGCTCCCTATTTTAAAATTCGAGAACTTTGCAATAAGCATGGAGTCGGTGTTTTCTCTTCTAACTTTTCTTTGTACACAAATATAAGTGATCGGGTGATGAATATTCTCGCAGGCTTTGGAGTTGAGATTGAAGTTTACAGTGTGGATGAGGCATGGATTGATATCACTAATGTTACCAAAGATTATTTAAGCTATGGGCGAATGATAAAGGAGCGTGTTGAAAGAGAAGTAGGGATACCGGTCGGTGTTGGTATTGCTCCCACAAAAACGATGGCCAAGCTAGCTAATCATGTCGCTAAAAAATCAGTGCGCTCAGGAGGTGTGGTTGATTTAAGTCACCCTACACATTGGATTGCCGCTAGAGAGAGAGTGAAGATAGAAGATGTATGGGGGATAGGGAGAAGGAGTGCTGAAAAACTTAATGCACTTGGAATTAAGAGTGCTGAAGATTTTGTTCAATACCAAAATGATCGCTTAATACAAAAGATTTTAACTAAGACTGGATTACAACGAAAGAAAGAATTGGATGGCATTCATTGTTTTGATCTTGAACTCATAACTCAAAAGAAAAAAGTCATACGTAGCTCTCGAACCTTTGGTAGTAGTGTTTATGAAAAGGAAGCAATGAAAGAGGCTATCGCAAGTCATGTTAGTGCAGCAGCTGAAAAATTGCGTCGTCAAAAAAGTGTTTGTTCTGTCGTCGCCGTTTTTTTTAGAACAAGTCCTTTTAAAAATTTTCCACAATTTTATGCACATGAAGGCCTGCGACTAAGTAGTCCTACTCAAGATACACGCAGATTAATCAAGCATGCATTGGAGTTAGTTGAAGGAATGTATCGAGGTGGCTTTGAGTATAAAAAGGCAGGTATTGAATTGCATGAAATTGTAGATGAATCTCAGGCCCAATTATCTCTCCTAGATGCGAATGATTCCCCCTTAAGTGCCAAGTTAATGGGAACCATGGATTCAATCAATTTTTGGCATGGTCCTAAGACATTACAGTCCATGGCATGTGGTGTGGATAATAAGGCCTGGAAAATGCTTAGAGAACATAAGTCACCTCGCTATACAACTTCATGGTATGAGCTGCCAAAGGTTGTTTGACGCATGGCGTGCGCAGGCCTAATATAGGTAAAAATAACAATTATTAACCAATGTGAATTGGCTATGGGTTCAAAAAGTGACACAGTAAAAGGATGATTAAAACGATCTGTTTAAAACTTATGAAATTAGGACTTATCAGTCCATGCTGTTTCTTACTACTCATGGGATGTGGTGAAGGCAGTGGTGGTGCTGGTTCTAAAAAAGGACCACGTGGTGGTAGTGATCGTCTGCCTACTCAAGATGTAGAGATCTGTAAGTCGACACAAGTTTTAGATATTTCACGAAATGGTAGAATGATACTTTCTAGTGTGAGTGGTAAGAAAAACAGTGGAGGCATAGTCTCCTGGGATATTCGCTCAAAAGAAATTAGGGCGAAGTACAGATTTAAACTAAGCTTTGAAAAAACATCTCCAGATGGAAAGTTCCTTATTAAACAATTATCTCGTAATAAGTTTCAAGTAATAAGTTTTTTTGAAAATAATATTACTTATAGTGCAATGATTAGAACAAATTCAATTGAGCCACCTCAATTAGATTTTAGTCTAGACTCTAAATATGTCATGATTAATTCGACACCAATTGGCTCAAACGGAATGAATCAATTTGATATTTTTGACATTGAAAGAAAACGCTTTGTAAGAAGCTTTAGAGCAGCTGGTATTAAGTTTATGAAAATGACCAAAGACTCTAACTATATTGTCATGGGCTATGATAATGGCTATGAAAAGTTCTTGGCCATGTACACTCTGGCTGACTTCTCTGAAGTGTATACCATTAAGCTGCCACGTTATGGTAATTTCACATTTATGGAATCCGCCATGGATAGAATTATTATTAAATCAGATAGAGACTATTATACATTTGATACAAGTACTGGTGAGAAGGTATTTGAAGATAGCTATAATTTTTTCTATGACGTTTCTAACTCAGGCCGCTACGCACTTGTGACTAAAGAGTTAGGAAGTTTTTCTATAATCGATACTAAGAATGGGGAGACTTTATATAAGGACTTAGTTCCCAATGAAGTTGAATTATCTAGTTGTCAATTAACTGATTACCCAATTCAGATTGTTTGCAAAGATAGATTTAATGCTGGAAAAGTTTTTGTAAAGGATCTTGAATCAAGAGAGAGTGTCTCTGTTTGCATTTAGAGACACCCTAACTTTATAAAATTATTTATGATCTTCTAATTGGACATGTATCATCAACACATGGATGGTAGTGATCTTTCTTTTTAATTTCACACTTTCCATCTTTACAAGCATGTTTGTGATCTTTCTTTTTCTTTTTCATGTCACAGCTTCCATCTTTACACTTGCCATCTTTGTCACAGCAAGCTTTTTTCTTTTTCATATCACACTTGCCATCTTTACATTCACCCTTGTCTTTACAACAAGACTTAGATGTCTCATTTTTACAACAATCTTTCTTACCCATGTGTGCACATGATGTAGCTAAGAAAGCACCTAAAATAAATACAATCAATGTTTTCATAATTTTTCCCTTTTATATTCGCTTACACTACTTAACGACATTTCCATAAAATTCTTAAATCTCTCCATGAGAACCTGCGTTTTTTGCTCCCCTAAGATTTCTAGGGCAAAAACCCCCGCTTCGTAGGTTGAGAGGGCATTTGGAGCAGGTGACTTTCTAATTATATACTGATTTGATTTATTATCTATGTAAATTTTTGGTAAATTCTGGAGAATTTTGCTCTCATAGTATATTTTTCGGGCTTTTTTCCAGGTTCCATCAATTAAAATAATTCCATCAATTTTGCTGTCTTTTGCGGTAGGGATTATATCTGATGAATTATGCTGATCTAGCTTAGGAAAAACTAAGAGGTAGTTTTTCTCATGAAGTAAATTAGCTAGAAACTCATCAAAGTTTTTACCTCGAATAAACTGTGACTTTTTTAATGAGAGGTTTAAAAGAATTGCAGTATTCTTATTATTCTTTTGCTCTTTAGAGTGTTGCAAAATAACCACATCCAATTGATTATCAATCGTTTGTATATGTTCACATAAGCACAACGAACGCATACAATTATAACAATAGCTTCTCATGTTAGACATATTACTGTGAGAGGGTTACATTGGTCAAAAATGGAGAAACCTATGGAAGAAATATATATAAGCCAAGATGTGGCAATACTTGTAGATGGAAATAATATTGAACGATCAATTGATAATACTTTTGGAATTGATGGGGGAATGATTAATTTTGATACTCTTATTCCAAGACTTTTAGGAGACCGTTCACTTAATCGTTTAATTTATTTTAGAGAAGGAAAGAATATTTCTTCTAAGCTAGCTGATCGTTTGCGCCAAAATTATCATGGATCAACTAGGCCTTGTCATAAAAGTGCGGATATTCCTCTGAGTATTAAGGCAACGCAATTGGCCCAGAAAGTTGATTGTATTATTATCCTTTCTGGTGACTCTGATTATGTTGAACTTGTTAGACACTTAGTTGGTGAAGGGGTGCGAGTTGAAATCTGTGCTGTAAAAGAAAATACAGCTGCGATCTTATTAGAAGAAGCTGAGTTTTTTCATCCCATTACTACCGAAGATGTTTTTACATACAACTCACCAAAGAAGAATGTTTCAAAGAAAAAAGTAAGTAAGAAAAAGAATACTTCTAAAAAGTAAATTAGACTCTTAAAGTTGTCTGCTGCATTTCCATCTGGCGATGAATGCTTAGCATATCATATTTATGATCAGAGTTCTTAGGCATTAGGTAGTTTATCTTTTTATTTATATGATAAAGAAGGCGATAAAAAGTCTCCATGTCCACACCAGAGCTTATATAGCTTGCATACTTCTTAGATGGTTCAACAAATTGATCATGCATGGGCTTAACTTGTTTATCAAATTGGGCCTTTACACCTTCCTCTGTTCTACCACGTTCAAGAGTATCTCTAAGTAATCTTCTTTCATAACGAATAGCTTCTGGTGTTTCCACAAAAATAGCATCATCTAAAAGTGCTCTAATTTTAGGTTGTGACAAAATAAGAATCCCATCTAATATAATAACTCTTTTTGCACTTTGATTTTTTACTTCAGATTTTCGTGTATGAGTTTTAAAGTCGTACTGAGGAATATTAATTCCTCTACCATTTTTAAGTTCTTGTAAGTGAGCTGCTAAGAGGTCGAAGTCAAGTGAGTCTGGATGATCGAAGTTTACACTTCCACCATCACAATCGAAACGATCACTTTGATCTTTGTAATAATCGTCTTGTAATAAGATAAATGAATTCTCACTTCCAATATTCTTGTGAAGTGCATTGGCAAAGAAGGTTTTTCCAGAACCAGAACCACCTGTTACACCAATGATGTAGACCTCTCTAAGCATATCTTTAACCTTTGCAAAGAAGTTACTTTAAAGCTGGTTTTGATTCAAGAAAAATGGCACACAGGGTAAAAAATACAAATGTTATATCAAATACTTAGCTTGTTGCCAGGTGTTAATAAAATTTGATATGTTGCTCACATAGAATGAACATGAGAGAAGAGAAAAGCGAGAGCAGAGGAGAGAGTCTATGAAATACCTTTTAATAGCAATTTTAACGACTTTAAGCGTTTACGCTAATGATGTTGATTTCCCTGAGTTTTCACAATTAGATGCTGATGGAAAAGTTGAATACTTTTGGTCACAACATTTAAGTCACCAATTAGATCCAATACACTTTCAGAGTAATTTAGCTCACCTCAAAGAGTTATCAATTACAAATCAATTAAGAGTGAGAACTATCTTAGATGAGCTTGGATATAAGAATGCTCCTTTAATGGAAGTAAACGAATTATCAGAGAAAAATGCACTAAAAATAGCAAGTGAGTGGTTATACCTTGGAAAGATGAATGTATCACTAAGTGCTAAGGCAAAGAAACAAGTTAGTAAGGCATCAAATTATATTAAGTCCCTTCAGAATTTTAGAGTAAAGAGTGAAGATGAAATTTATGATCTTGTTCACAACTCACCAGACCTTTCAACTTATAATGGTGATTATCTAGTAAAGCTTTTTATGTTTTGTCGCCACGATCGCAATTACCCATGTCGTTTTATTTTAAAAGATCGTCATGATCAATTAGTAAGAAATGCTGATGGCACACTTTGGTCTTTACCAAGTTTAGCACAATCTGCAAGAGGTCTTCCTTATTATATTACTAATGGTTATACCCCAAGTGGTGTACATACAATGGATTCTGTAATGCCTGCGGCCAATAGACAGGATGCTTTTGGAAAGTTTAGAAGAGTTATTTTAAACTGGATGCCAAAAGGAAGAACTAGAGAGCTATTACCTAATTCTGCTTTAAATAAGAAGTGGTGGAAAGAAGCAAGTCTTGCAAGAGATAATGATAGAAAGTACTTAAGAATTCATGGTACAGGTCGTACTGCAAACCGTGCCCGTACTTACTTCCCGCACGTACCAACTTCTGGATGTATTTCAACTCGCGAGGGTAAGTATGATTCAGTTGTTTATAAAGATCAGAGAAAAATCTTAGATGCTTTAATGAAAGCACAAGATTTATTACCGAGTTATCAAAATGAAACGAGTATTAAGGGTGTTCTTTATGTCATTGAATTAGATGATAAAAAAGAGAAAGTAACGCTTAAAACACTAGAGCAGTTTGGAATAAAATAAGAGGAAAATATTCTTGGATATAAAAAGGGGAGTCAATAGACTCCCTTTTTTTGTAGTATAAATTGGAGAGTGGTTTAGAGATTATCCACCATCTCTCTAACGATTGAGCCAATTGTATACGGAACACTATATGGCCTATTCGCATTATTTCTAAAGCTATGAGTAAAACCTACCTTGTGAGTCCACTCATGAACTGCATTGGCAGCAACTTGTCCTAATGAATAACCTGAGAAGAACTTGTCATTTACCCAGATTTTAATTGTATCAGGGTATGTGTATCCTACAGTCGAGTTATTGCTATAATAAAGTGTCATGTCCAAATCTATTTCTTGATCATTAACTGGTAGCAAATCTTCATGCCCTGTCATTAACTTTTCATAAATCTCTTCATTGGTCATACCATCATTGTCATTAAAGCTCAGTTGACCATTAAATTCATGGGCCAGCACTCTTTCTCTAAACTCTACTGAATTGATAACGATCTCTAGGCGCGCCAGTGCATCCTTCATCTTCTTTTCATCCTCAGGCCCAAAGTCTCTAAGAACTTCATTCACCACTAGATTAGAACTTGGTTCGCGAGTAGGAAGGTTACACTCCCTTGGTGGTTCTTTTGGATCATTATTTGGGTTATCGTCACCCATTAAACGGTCATATTCCGCCCATGCGGCTTGCATATCTAATGAACAAGCTGGGCCAGTACTGACTGGTGTGGTAGCACTATTACATGCTGAAATAATCAAACTAAAGATAAATAGCTTTAATAAATTCCCTTCTCTCATAATACCTTCCTTGGTAGCTTTTGCTGTGTGTTAGACTTATCGGACTAGGATAAGCCTCCTAAAGTGGCTCTAGGAAGGGCGGTAGGAATTTCTGGTTTCTAAAATAGGTGAGTTAAGTTAATAAAAATAAAGAAAGCGGTGACACAATGCACCGCTTTTATGTGAGTATAAAGATAATATTATTCATTTAAAAATTTAGGATTTTTGATTTGAAAAGAGAGTTTGGCCAAAGAAAAAGATTTTTTTAGGTTTTTCGATTTGAGATTAATTTAATTCTAAACTAATCAGGGGTGGGCTATTTAGGTAGGAATTAGATTCCTTTGGCCAACTCACAAATATATAAAGCAAGGTGAGCGCCAAGTTTTAATGAGCTTAAGTTATTGATATTATGTTGAAGTTTTGAGTGGCAAAGTGCCTTTGGTTCGATTTGATACCCGACAAATTGGCTCCATGAAATTATTTTAAACGCTACGAGCCATATTTTTTAAGGATATCGTTCTTTGAATTCTTTATTTTGGAAAGTTGCTCTGGACTAAGTTCTACTTCATTTAGTTTTTTGCACTCACGGTTAATGATTTGAATTTGTTTCTCATAGTCATAGCAAGTTTGGCACATCATATTGTGAATTTTGATTTGTGCCTTTGTCAGATTAGAATTCTGATCGCTATTAGCTATTAAGTAGGCATATTGCTCACAAGTAATACTACTCTTCTTTAGAAACTTTGGTAAAAGCAGTACGGCAATTGTATGTAGTAAATGTCTGAAAAACTTCATTAGTCTTTTCAACTATTTAATTCCTTTTCTAGACTTATTCTTAGGTTGTTTTTGGCCCTATAAATAAGTACCCCTAGATTAGTGCTACTTATACCCATTATATTACAGATTGTTTCTGTATCTTCCCCTTGGATTTCTTTTAAAGTAAAAGCAAGTCGCTGGTTCTCAGGTAGCTTCGCTAGTTCTTTTTCAAGTATATTATGAAAGTCATTAGACTCTAACCAATGATCAGGCTCCTTAGGTATTTCCTTAAAGGTACCATCCTCATTAAATATTTTCTCAATCTGTGTGTCATCAAAGTCATGGGTATACTTCTTATTTGAGCGCCAAGTTTCTTTGACTTTATTATACATAATGCCAAATAGATAAGTTCTTATATGGGAGCGGCCTTCAAAATTTTCAGACTTTTCAAAGAAGGTGGCCCAAGTATTTTGAACAACTTCCTCGGCCTGATCGAAACTTAAACCTTGTTTTAATGCTCCCTTAATTAGGACATCATGATAGGCCTCAATGAGATAACTAATGGCAGCTCCATCTTTGTCTTTTAGTTTTTGAATAAAGTCAGGGCTACTTACATTAATGATAAGCTCACAGGTTTAGAGTTATATCTATTTTTTGATAGTCTACTAGCTTTGATTGTGAAAAATCAAATTTTGTTTGCAGAAAAGTAAGTGGGAAAGCTTTCAGGGCTCTCTTGTGATAAACCTATATGATTTATCACAAGAGAGAGTATTGATAATTCATGTCTCTTATTTAATCAGTTTTATTTTTATCTCAGTGCTTTAAAAAGTTTGATAAATTCTTATCCAAACTAAAAAGTTGATTTAATTTCTGGGAATTAACTGACTTATACAATATAGAAAAATGAATCCAGCAAAAAAATTTTCAAACATAATGTCTCCTTAGTAATCGTAATTATTTAAAGTGTTCATATCTACATTACCTTCAGTTAGGAGATCTATAACTTCCATCGCTATCACTGTGGCTTGTTTTGGTTCTAGAAGGTAGTGGTTCATAAATTTGTTAGTAAGTTTGTTAATAAAATCGTCTTCATTAAAAGTGTGTTCTAAAAAATTAAGCATAACTGGTCCTCCCTGACTCTATGGTTAAGTAAGCAAAGTATTAAATGTAAAAAGTTCTGACTTAGTAAGTTCTGATAAGACCGACTAAGATACCCTTTATCTGGAAATCCCCATGATCAACAATAATAGGTTTCATTGTTGCATTGGCTGGATGTAATTCAATTTGTTTTGATTTTTTAAAGTAACGTTTAACTGTTGCTTCATTATCAATAACTGCAATAACTGTTTGTCCATTTTGAGCTGTATTTTGCTCTTTAACAACGATGACGTCTCCATCTAAAATCCCATCCTCTATCATTGATTCCCCTGATACAGTTAGAGCATAGTGACGACCTTTACGAACCATATGGGCAGGTATATCTATGGTTTCTTGTCCTTCCATCGCTTCTATTGGATTACCAGCAGCAACACTTCCGTGCATTGGTATAGCTATTGTATTTTCATTAGTAGATTCATTTGGATCAACTGGCTTAAGGCCACGAACAGAATTAGCGTCATTCTCAAGATAGCCAGCACCTTTTAAATAGCGAATATAATCTTGAACTGAGCCAAGAGACTTAAAACCAAAGTGTTCTTGAATTTCAACTTGAGTAGGTGAAACTTCATGCTCTTCAATATAATCTTTTATATAGTCGAGAACTTGTTTTTGTTTTTTAGTTAGACTCATAACTGTCCTTGTTGCTTTTTAGTTTTATCTTTTGAAATGGGAAGAATTATCAGCCTTGACTTCTTCCGTATCATTTCCGTAATATAAGATTATCCGTAATTAATCCGTAGGTCAAGGAAATATTTTGGAAAAGATAAAAAAAATTATTCATATCGATATGGATTACTTTTATGCCCAGGTAGAGGAGCGAGAGAGACCTGAGCTTAAGACTATGCCCATTGGTGTTGGTGGAACGAGCTCTCGTCGAGGAATACTTTGTACAGCAAACTATATAGCTCGTCGTTATGGTGTGAGAAGTGCAATGCCAACATTTAAAGCAATAGAGCTTTGCCCTGATCTTGTCCTAATTAAGCCAAACTTTAAACTGTATAAGGAGGCCAGTGAAGAAATCTTTAAAATTTTTCATGAGTATACAGATAGAGTAGAAGGGATATCGTTAGACGAAGCCTATCTCGATGTTACGGATGTTAAGCTTTGTTCAAACTCTGCAACTTTAATTGCAAAAGAAATTAAAGAAAAAATTTATAAAAGAACAGGGCTCACTGCTTCTGCTGGTGTTAGTTATAATAAACTCTTAGCTAAAATAGCTAGTGAGTATAATAAACCTAATGCACTTCTAACTATTACACCCCAAAATGCTCCAGGTTTTATTTATAACCTTCCAGTTAATTCAATTAATGGGGTAGGGAAAAAAACTAATGAAAAAATGAAAACACTGGGGATTCATACTTTTGGTGACCTCCAAAAGCAGAGTTTACACGAACTCGAATATCATTTTGGAAGTTATGCTATTAGTTTAAAAAATTACTCTATGGGGATAGATCATAGAGAAGTGAGAAAAGAAAGAGAAAGAAAGAGTTTAAGTTGTGAGAGAACACTGATGGATAATATTGGTGATATTGTTCAGATGAATTCTCAAATTATAGACATACATGAAGAGATGAAGTCTCGTTTAGAAAAACACTCACATCGCCAAATTAAAAGTATCTTTGTTAAACTTAAATTCTCAGACTTTACCCAAACAACTATTGAAACTCAATCCTATGACTTTGATCTTGAAAAGTATCTCCATCTAATGCGAGAACGCTATAGTGAACACTTAAGACCGATTCGTTTAATTGGAGTCGGTGTTAAGTTTCATCCTGATATTCAATTTTCAAGACAGCTCTACTTACCTTGTTGTGCTTGATAGCTCGCCATTAGTACTTGGCTCTCTTTATCAAGATGCTTAAAAAGATTATTTAAGCTCTTGGCCATGCTCTCAAAAACTTCACCTGCTGCAATACTTTTATTTATTAGCCAGTGATCTGTTCTTGAAGAGTAAGTATACTCTAATTTTGTTTGCTTAGAAGAGAGGGCAGTTAGCTTAAAAGTTCCATGGGCACGATTGAATGCCGATTCAGTATCTACTAATGGATCGATATACTTTTTAGCTTCTTTTTTATCAATCATTTCCATAAAGATAGTTTGAACTTCTTTGCCTTCTTCCTCTGTCTTATAAACAATGACAAGATCAGTTTGTGAAAACTCTTCTCGGTTATATATACGTCTAGAAATTAGAAACCTTTCAACTTCATTTTCATTTTTCTTATAGGATTTGAGTTCTTTGTGAATGATATTTTCTATGACATTCCCATTAAAATACTTACAGTCTTTTTTCTTGTCAGAATATTTTCTTTTTTCTTTATACTCGTCATTACATCTTTGATCGAAAGAATTTATCGCTTTTTTTAAGCTTTCAATATCTCTATCAAATACTTTAACTAATGTTCCTTGATAGTATCGATTATCACCTTTTTTACCAGAGAGTAATTTAACGTCATTAATAGTATCTTTTTCATCAATATCAACCTTATGGAAAAAGTCTTTTGCAATTAAGTTATATGTAAAAAATAATGTTACTAAAAATAATGTTTTCATAGATTCTCCTAAGTAATCATTATAAATAAGGATGTATGGCTTACAAGAGAGAGGAAATTTAAGCTTAGAAAAGACTCTGGATTAACTCAATTTCTTGTTTCATATTCTTAGGAAGAGAGCTCGGAGGATTCAAGTCTTCTTTTTTATCTAAAATATTTTGATCAGGTAATATCATTTCAAGCTTTTGAGCAAATTCATCAAGCTCCTGGTAAAAACTTTCGTTCTGCTTATCATCTAAGAAGACATGGAGATCAAAAATAAACTTTTGTAATTGCTCTCTAATCTCATAGCTAGAATGCTTTAATATTCTTCTTCTCTGTAGAAAGTAAAAAAGAAATCCAAAGAAGCTAAGTACACCAAGGTCAATGAGAATTGAGTAAAAGTCTTGCATGGCTAAATCCTAGAGTAATCCAAAAAAGCTTAGAATTGGTTTATTGATAAAGAATGGTATTGGACTAAGAATCGCAAACCACATAAATGGTCTTCTCAAACTTGGTAAGTATTTTTTTAATACTGATCGATCAAAGAGCATAAATAAGTATTGTAAAAAGAAAAAAATCATCATATTCCCCATCACATTTTCTTGATAGAAAATAGCATAGGGAAGACTGAACATAATTTCATGAAATAGCCCTGAAAAAAAGAACGCCCAAAAGATTCTTAATTTTACAGAACGAGGAGCACACTTTTTACTAATTAAACTCAACCAGTCTTGTACCCATTTATTCCATCTTTGCCCCCAAAACTCACTTATATTTTTAGATAAGTATGGACGGTTATGCATATCCACTGGTACTTCACTTGTTAATAAACTTAAAGCTCTTCCTGTGGCCGCCATAAAATTAGTGAAGAGATAAATATATAAACTAAAAAGATAGGCCTTCTCTGTTAGGGAAAACTCATAGGTCTTAAAAAACCATTGGTAAAAAGAGTAAAACACTAAAACTATAATTGAATGCTTTAGAAACTTTTTTAGGACTTTACTTCTAATGAGAAGGCTTCGTTTTTCACTTAGAGTTCTTGTTCTAGGATTGATGAGGGGGGAGTTAAAAAGAAATTTAAAATCTTCTTTGAGGGCACCATTGAGAATGAGTGAGCTAAACTTCATTAATAGAAGAGAGAGTGCAAATAAGAAAATAAAAAATATTTGATACTCCATAAACCCCTGAAAATATGAGTGATTTAACCGAATTACCCTATAATAACAGTCTTTTATTTAAAAATGAAACCTAAATCTAGCATAAATGCTTAAAACCAAATTCAAAGGAGCCGATAAAGAATATGTATAAACGAACTGCGAGGCCCAATCAATGTACTATGCTAGAGGAATCAGGGACTTACTTCTAACAACGCAATTAAATTTAGAATTTTTTGATCATTTAACAGAGTTTCAACTTCATTATATCGAAATGTGTTTTAAGCAATCAATTGATGAGAAGATGGGCTTGATGACAGATATTGAACAATATAATTATCATCTTTTTGAGGAATACAAATCTTTAAAGTTCCAAGAAGCTTATGGGATTGATGAGGATATCTTTAAAAAAGCTGGTTAGACCCTTTTATTTCTTTATTCGTTTTTCAAATTGAATTGGAAGCTTCTCAAGGCGAAGATTCATATTGTGGTCAACTCCGACAAGTTCTCCTGGGGCAAGTTCACTCCACACATTAACACCCTTTATCTCCTCTGAGGTAAGAATAAGGTGATTAATATTCTCTTTATCTTTTGAAGGATTTTCACATGAGTGTGCAAAGTGAGGACAATTATCCCTTTCAGGACACTGTGTTTTATGAGTACAGTACTTAAGTGATTGACCACCTTGAAAGCCTAAAAAGAGACTACCATTAGTAAGAATAAAACTTAAATAGTTCTCAGTTGGAATTGTTTCATTATAATCTAATAAAGGTCCTGTCAGACTCGTAATAAAGAGTAATGCTTCTTTTATAGGATTTAAAATTTCATCAAATAAAATCTCTCTCTTATCCAGTGGAATATCTTTTTCTAGGTAACTGAGAATAACGTAGAAAATTATTTCAGAATCAGTATTTCCTAGGATAAAGCGCTTGAGCCTTGGAGAAATTTTCGCAATTAATTTATCTTTTATTCCATCAAGGTTTTTTATATTTCCATTATGAGCAAATACCCAAGGACCATATTGAAATGGGTGAGTGTTCAAAATATTATTAATTCCTTGCGTTCCATTACGAATATGTGCCAATACTGTTTGAGAGGAGACGACACCTGATATTTTTTCAAATAGGTGGTCATCAATTGCACTTAATGCTGAACGAATAAGATGAGGATTTTTTTCGATATAATAGGCGATACCCCATCCATCAGGATGTTTTTTACTTTGATCCATTAAAGCATTTTCGGCGTGAATCAAACTTGAGTGCACTTGGCTAGTAATGACGGAGCGAAATCCAAACAATCGACACATGCATTTATTTTACTCAGATATTTTACTTTTGCGTAGCAGGCAAAAGAGCCCCCTCGGTTTTAACGGAAGCAGATTTAATGTAAAATTAAATAGTTAATAAGGAATTTATGCGAAAGATATTACCATTAATTTTACTAGGGTTTGTAGCTTGTGGTTACTTTTTCTATGTTAAAAAGAACGCTTTTTTTTCTAAGCGTGAAAATAAATTGAAGATTGTCGTTTTTAATAAAGTTAAAACTTTAGATCCTGCTATTGCCTTTAACGATGACCTACTTAAAATTATCTCTCAAAGTTATGAAACTCTTTACCAATATCATTATTTAAAAAGACCATACGAGGTGATACCTGGCCTTGCTGCTGAAATGCCCAAGATCACAAATAATGGCACTCGTTATGAGATAAAAATTAAAGATGATATTTATTATCATGATAGGGAAGGTATCTACACTGCTCCTCGAAAAGTTAAAGCACAAGACTTTATTAATTCTATAAAGCGTTTGGCCTTTAAGCCTTTAAAAAGTACTGGAACGTGGTTATTTTCCGGGAAAATAAAGGGCTTTAATGAATTCAGTGATAAGGTTGGTGATTCTTTTGAAAACTTTTTTAGTACCGATATTGAAGGTTTAAAAGCACCGGATGATAATACTTTAATCATCGAACTTACTCGACCTGAACCGAATATGCTTTATTTTTTAAGCATGTACTTTACAACTCCGCTTCCACAAAAAGCTCTTGTCTATTTTGATAATGATCTCTCAAAAAATATTTATGGAACAGGACCTTATCTCTTAAAAGAATTAGAGGAAATGAAAATTGTACTTGAAAAAAATCCAAAGTTTCACTTAGAACATTATCCTAGTACAGGTGATCGCTATGCAAATACTCAGAAGCTTTTAACTTCATCTACTCTTGAACTTCCTTTTATTGAAGAAATCGAAATCAAGGTAATTGAAAATGAAGAAGACCGTTGGAATGCACTTATAAACGGGGACATTGATATCTTATCAATACCCAAAAAGTACTTAGTTAAAATCACCGAGGGGGATAAGGAATTAAATACATTATTGCAAGAGAAAGGAATCAAAGTTAAGCATTTCTCAAAGCTTTCTTCTCGTTGGCTTTCTTTTAATATGCAAGATCCTGTGGTGGGTAAGAATAAAAACCTTAGACTAGCAATAGCTCATGGAATTGATTTTTCACAATACATTAGGCTTTTATCAAACAATACTAATCTTGGAGCCAATTCAATCTTTAATCCATCAATACCAGGTTATAACCCATCTCACCAGATGAGTTATAAGTACAATCTTGAAAAGGCAAAAGATTATTTAAAAAAGGCCAAACTCCCAAAAGATTTTGTTTTAACTTATTATACCCGAGGTAAAAGTGATGTTCATTTTGATGAAGCTGATTTTATAAAAAATGAATTAGAAAAGATTGGTTTAAAGGTAAAAATAAGTGCACTAGATTTTTCTGAGTTCCTTAGAAAAGGAAGAGCAGGTGAATTGCAATTTTTTACAGATGTGTGGATCTATGATTATCCAGATGCTGAGAATGTTATCCAATTATTAATCTCTAAAAATACACCCGGTATTAATAAGTCTGCTTATACAAATAAGGAAGTGGATTTACTTTATGATCAATTATCAAAAACTCTTGATCGAGAAAAAAGATATGAATTAATGTATAAGGTAGAAGATATTGTGGACCAAGAGGTCCCTTGGATTATGATGATGTTTGAGAGTTCATATATTCTTCACTATGACTATATTAAAAACTTTCGTAAGTCATACTTTATTAAAAATCATTTTAAATATTTAAAAATAGACTAGTTATTCTGAAAACCAGCAATTGGGTCTTAAGTTAATATTATCGAGACACTCTAGTGTTAATGAGTCATAACTTTTACACAAGTATCCATTTAAAAGAGTTATTAAACGACATTGATTGCTAGGGTATCCTAAAATTGTTGCTCTCGTTGGATATAAGTTTGTTTTAAAAAAGCTAAGATCATTTATTTCATTAGTCCATGATTTATAGACAGATACAATTTTATAAATAGATGAAAGTACCATTTCACATTCTTTATGAGACTTACAGATATCATTGATTTCTCTGATTATGTTTTCTTCTGTAACTTTTGTATACTCCATATCTATTATCTCAAATTCTTTTATACACTTAATGGTACTATAATAATCAGCTTGTCCCTCTGAGCTACTCCAACTTTTTCTCTCTGTTCTACCTCTTAATTTAAAAGGTGCTCCACCATCAAAGTGTCCAAGCTCATGACAAAATAAGAGCGTGATCTCTAGCTCTTTTAATGAAAGCGAAGAGAATTTACTTTGGGAATAAACGATTTTCGGCTCTTTAGCTAGAGTTCGAGTTGCGTAGATAAGGTGATCGTCTGAGCTAATACCTTCAAGGATAATACCTGCTCTTTGAAAGGGTTGTCCTTCTCGAATAAAGTTTAAGTCGAGTGGACTTGCTAAAGTAATCTTAAGAAATATGCTGAGTAGTAATAGTATTTT
>CAJXHA010000019.1 GCA_913053615.1 uncultured Bacteriovoracaceae bacterium
TCTAAAAGGTCTTTTCTAAAAGTTTTCGTTAGCTCCATTTTAGAAGATTTTTTACATTCATCAATCTTTTTATGATCGCCACTTAAGTACTCTTTAGGTATTGGCATTCCTTCAAACTCTCTTGGTCGAGTATAAAGAGCATGCTCTAACATTCCATCACTAAATGACTCTTCTATTGCTGAAAGTTTATTACCTAGAACCCCTTCTACAAAGCGCATACTACTATCAAGGATAGTCATAACCGCTAACTCTCCTCCAGTTAAAATATAGTCACCAAGTGAGATAAACTGATCAACATACTTGATTAAAAATCTCTCATCAATGCCTTCATAGCGACCACAAATAAAAACAATATCTTTTTCTTCATTAAAACTTAAGTAATCTCTGGCAAAGTTTTTCGCCTCTTGATGATTCCAAACTGTTCCTCTCGGCATTGGACAAACAATATGCAAATCATCAACAGATTGATAATTACCTTTTTCAACGACACCTTTTAAAAGGGCCTCTTGCAAAACATCTGCACGCATCACCATCCCAACGCCACCGCCAAAGGGGCTATCATCAACACCCTTAAAACTTTTAGGACTATAGTCGCTTATTTGTACCGTGTTGAGTTCAAACTCTCCTGAGCCATCACCTCTTTCATTTCGAAGAGCACTACCAAGCACTCCATATTCAGAAAGAGGCTGAAAGTACTCTGGGAAAAGTGTCATTATCCAAATTCTTTTTACTTTCAAAGCATTTCCATTAGTTTAATAATTATCATTTTGTTTGCATGATCAATCTCTTTAATAAATTGATCTATCATAAGAACATCTAGCGTCTCACGGCCCTTAACAACCATAATGTCTTGAGCACCATTATCATAAAAACTATTCACATGACCTAAGTCTTTGCCCTCAATACTTTGAACAGCATAACCAATCAGATCATTTAAAAAGACCTCATCTTCTGAGCTAGTCTTTAAATCACTGCGATAAACATATACTTTAAATGGAATGATCTCCTCTGCTGGATTTCGATTATCAATGTCTTTAAGTTTTAAAATATTCTTAGGACCAAGCTTTACTTTTTCTATCTCAAACTCTTGGCCATCTTTTGGTAGTGTACTCTTTGAATCAAAGGGAAAAAGCACAATTCTCTCTACATACCCTAGAGAACTATCTTGTGCATTAAAAAGGAATAATGAAAAGTCTCCGCGAATACCGTGGGGCTTTTTAACATAACCTATTTCTATTAATTTATTATTATCTTTTTTAGACATAAAAAAACCTCAGTAAGCTCTTAGCATACTGAGGTCATAATGTGTATTATTTGAAATTTATTCGATGATTTCTAAAACTGAACGTTTTTTAAGTTTTGTAGAAGCTGCATTTAGAATTGTCCTTAATGCTCTAGCTGTACGCCCTTGCTTTCCAATAACTTTTCCGAGATCAGACTTATCTACTTTTAGTTCAATAACAGTGGTCTGCTCACCTTCGATTTCGTTTACTTCAACCTCATCAGGCATATCCACTAATGATTTACCTACGTATTCAATAAGATCTCTTAATTCGCTCATAACACCTACTTGGTTAAATTTGACATTAACCTCTATATTTTACACCTGATTTCAGTAATTCTCAAAAAAATTTTTTCTTAAGATTACGATAATTTAATACCGTTTTTCTTAAAAAGAGAATTAACTGTGTCAGAGAGCTGAGCACCTTTACCGATCCAAGTCTTAATTGAATCTACATTTACGTCCTTAAGAACTTCTGAAGCGTTTGGATCATATTGACCTAATTTCTCTAAGAATCTACCATTTCTAGCTTCTCTTGAGTTTGCAGCAACAATTGTATAAACAGGCTTATGAGTTCTACCACCACGAGCTAATCTGATTTTAACCATTTATATCTCCTATATTCACTAAAATCTTAATTTTTTTAGACCAGTATTTCTAAAACATATGATTCTTTAAGTCAACAGATTTAAAAGAACTTACGTCCAAAAGAGCCTTTCTTTTTACCTTTTTTCTTCCCACCCTCTTTTGGAGCTTGTCTGAAACCAGGCATTGGGCCCATTCCTGGAAGGTTGGGCATCGCACCACCCTTCATCATACCCATCATATTGATCATCATTCCCTGCATTTGCTCGAACTTCTTAAGAAAATCGCGAACTGCTTGCTCACTAGTTCCGCTCCCCTTAGCAATTCTCGTAATGCGAGAGTCTTTTATAATTTTATGATCATCTTTTTCTTTCTTAGTCATTGAACTAATGATGATCTTCATCTTCTTCATTTCATCTTCTGCAGGACTTAAATCACCAACTTGTCTTAACATGCCTCCCATCCCAGGAATCATCTTTAAAATGCTACTCATACTTCCAAGCTTAGATATTTGATCCATCTGTTTCATGAAGTCATCAATTGTGAATTGCTTATTTTCTAAGCGCTTCATCATGCGTTCAGCTTCTTTCTCATCAAGGTTCTCTTGAGCTTTTTCAACAAGAGTAACCACATCCCCCATATCAAGAATTCTTCCCGCTAAACGATCTGGGTGAAATGGCTCAAGATCTTTCATCTTTTCACCAACAGAGATGTATTTAATAGGAACTTGAGTTACATAGCGAATACTTAAAGCAGCACCACCTCTAGCATCTGAGTCCATCTTAGAAAGAACTACACCAGTTAAACCAACTTGGGTGTGAAATTCCTTGGCCACATTAACAGCTTCCTGACCAGTCATTGCATCAGCGACAAGTAAAGTTTCCACTTCACCTTCACTATCAATAAGCGCCTTTTTACAATCAACTAATTGACCCATTAATTCTTGATCAACTTGTAAACGACCAGCTGTATCGATTATAACAACTTCCTTTCCAAGCTCTTTTGCCTTTGCCATACCAGCAAGTGCAATCTCTTTAGGAGTCATTGAGAGATCACTATCAAAGTAGTCGATACTCATATTCTTAGCATGCTTAATTAATTGATCTTTAGCTGCCGGACGAAAGTTATCAGCCGGTACAAGATAAACATCTTTTTTCTTTTTATTCTTTAATAAGAGTGCAAGCTTACCGGTAAAAGTGGTTTTCCCGGCACCGTTGAGACCAACGATAAGAACTGGAGCAGGACTCTTTTTAAATTCAAGATCTTCATGAGCTTCACCCATGATTTCAATTAATTTATCATGAACTATTTTGGTAAACTGCTCACTAGGATTTACTCCACGAATAACTTTTTCACCTAGTGCTTCTTCTTTTACTTTGGCAACAAAGTCTTTAACAACTTTAAAGTTAACATCTGCTTCTAAAAGAGCTGTTCTTATTGATTTAATTGCTTCTTCAACATTTGACTCGGAAATTTTTCCTTTACCTTGTAGTCCTTTAAAGGCGTCATGAAATTTGTCACTTAAAGAATCAAACATTAGTTTCTCCATTCTTTTATAAATTTAATTAATTCTTCTACTTCATTAAAGAGTTGGTCTGCACCAAATTCTTTTAGGATTTCTCTCTGTTCTGCTCTTGCATGTCCCCATGTTACACCTATGGCCATGGCCCCAATTTTCTTGGCCCCAATCATATCAGTATAACTATCACCAATAACTATAGTCTTACTTGCATCAAAGTCCGCTGGTAACATGGCCAAAAGTCCGTCAACAACTGGCTTTGGCGGTGCATCAGTAGCAGTGCAGATATCCTCAAACTCGCCAATAATACCAAGGCTTTTTAAAAATTCAACTGTGCTGGCCCTATTTCTAGCAGTCCAAACATAAAATTTTGTAGAATCAGCTGCAAGTTCAGAAAATAAGTCATAAATTCCGGGAAAAAGTGAGCGAGTACGCTCTGTATCTACCAGTGTTCCATCATGATCAAAAATTATATGGTACAAATTATTCCTTTTTAAAGTTTCCAAATTGCTAAATTGAGGGTTTGAGTGTAGTGAATAAATCCTATGGAAACAAGAGCTTTTTCTCCTGAGTTACAGGCAAAAATTAATGAGTTAAAAACCCTTAGAGAACCAACTAAGCTGGGTTCAATTCAATTTGACTCTAAACTTATTCTCGCTCCGATGGCCGGTATCTGCACACCTCCATTTCGTTTATTAATGGAAGATCTTGGTGCTGGTGGAACTGTGAGTGAACTTATCTCTGCCACTGGTATTCTTTTTGAAAATAAGCGCACCCATGAAATGCTAAAAGTCGATGAAAGAGAAAAGAATATTGGTATTCAATTATTTGGTGAAGATGCTGAGTCTTTAGGCAAGGCCTGTGTTGTTGCCGCTCGCCAGAATCCAAAATTCTTAGATTTAAATATGGGCTGTCCAGTACGCAAAGTAGTGCAAAAAGGTGGTGGCTCGGCTCTTATGAAAGAGATTGAGTCCTTGGCCCCTGTTTTTCGTGCCATGAAAGAGGCAGTTGATATACCTGTATCCATTAAAATTCGTATGGGATGGGATGCTGATGGAATCAATGCAGATAAGATTGAATACATAGCTCGCGAGGAAGGAATTGAATGGGTTGCTATTCATGGACGTACTCGTGCTCAACAATACACTGGACTTGCTAATTGGGATTATATTGAAGAAGTTAGTCAAAACTCTAAACTTCCTATTATCGGAAATGGAGATCTTCACCAGCCTTTTCAAGTACAAGAAAGATTAGAGAAGACCACTTGTGATGGATTAATGATTGCAAGAGGATGTTTAAGAAATCCATTTATTTTCTTAGAGTCACTTCCAAAAGAGAGAATGACAAAATCACTCTTTAAAGGAAAAGACTATTTAGAAATTATCAATCGTCTTTATGATTATACTGTTCAAACCTACGACAGCGAAAGAACACGCTTAGTTCAAATTAGAAAATTAATTGTCTGGTTTGCTGCTGGCTTTCCAAATGCAGCTCGTTTTCGCGATCAAATGTTCAAGAGTCGTGAGCTTGATGACACCATGAAAATTGCTGAAGACTACTTCTTAAGCCTACAAGACCGAGACAAGAATATTAATTATAATGAAGTCTTTATGAACTCTGGTCATGGCTAGAGAAATCAATCACTTACCCATCACACTTGTAGATATTTACACATTTTCTTAATAAGACTTCCAATCAATTTACCATTTTCTCCTTCATAATGATTTTATCAATATCAAGGAGGATATCTATGATTGAATTATTTGATGCAGTAAAATCGAATGAAAATGTAATTAGTGAAGAAATAAATTACTTTGATGAAGAAGCGTTAGAGATAAGTTTTTTAAATGAAACGATCACAGCGATTGAAATTTACCTTGAGAAAATAAAAGTAAAAATCAGTCATGCTGCTCATGATGAAAAATTAAAATTATTTTCCTCTTACACTTCTTTAAAAGAAGAGCTTACAAGGATTCGTTCTCGTATGGCATTACATAGAAAGTATCAATCAAAGGAATTGCAAGAGTACTTATATACGATTGAAGATGATCTTTATCATTTAGAATTTAAGGTTATTGAATTTTATGAAGCTCTAGATTTCTTTGTTTATCAATAAAAATAAGAATTAAAAACTAAGAATTAAAGACTAAGAGTTAATTTTAAAACAAAACAAGTAGGACAAAAATGGATTTAAACACAAAAGAGACAATTTCAATTCTAATGAAGAAGCTAGATGGTTGGGCAGAAGGATTAATTAAAATTATCCCTAACTTTATTGCCGCTTTAGTTGTGCTTATCATTTTTGTTCTTTTGGCAAAAATTACTAAAAATATAGTTTCAAAAGTTTCGAATCGATTACTAAAAAATAGTCGAGCACTTAAGAACCTTTTGACTAGTATTAGTTTTATCTTTGTTCTCTTGATTGGATTATTTATTTCTTTAGAGATTTTAAACTTAGAAAAAACCGTTACCTCACTTTTAGCAGGTGCTGGTGTTATTGGTTTAGCTCTAGGTTTCGCCTTTCAAGAAATTGCTTCTAACTTTGTCTCTGGAATCTTAATAGCTCTAAGAGAACCTTATAAGGTTGGTGATATCGTTCAACTAGAAGATTATTTTGGTGAGGTGAATGCTATTAATTTAAGAACTACGAATATTAGAACTTTTGATGGACTGGAAGTTTTAATTCCTAATAAGTACCTATTCACAAAACCATTTATTAATTTTACAACCACACCTGAAAGAAGACTTGATATTAAAGTTGGAGTTTCTTATGGAGACGATCTCTCTAAGGTTGAGGGTATAATCACAGATGCACTTGCAGATCTAGAAGATAGAATAGAAGGCAAAGAAATAGAAGTCTTCTATGATGAGTTTGGCTCTAGTTCTATTAACCTTACCACAAGAGTATGGGTAAACTATCCGAAAAACCAAGCTTTCTTAAAAGCTAAGCATAAGGCAATTATCTGTATTAAGAAAGCTTTCGATGAGAATGGCATTACTATACCATTCCCTATCCGCACACTTGATTTTGATATTAAGGGTGGGGGGCCACTTAAAGATCAAATCAAGTAAATTATCTTGATGCGTGCATTTTCTTATTAATTAATTGCTGATTAAGAACTTGTGCTTTAACTTCTTTTTGAGCAACTGTCTTTTTAAGTTTCTGATTTTGTAAAAAGGCAGTATGTAATACTATTGCCATAACAAAAACAAATGTTGAGATAAAAAATTGTTTCATAACCATCTTATTCATCGATCCTCCAGGGTGCAGTAATTATAGAGCTTTTTTGCCATGCGTCATAGATCTCTTGTAATAATTACACACGTAAATTCATATACTTATCCTCAATAGCTATTATTTACTAAAGTGTTTTACTCAAGCTTCCGATAATCAGATTGATGAAGGGAATTTTACTACTACTATTTATTACTCTAGGCCTTAAGGCCAATGTCTGCTCACAACTTGAGCAAGAGATGATTGTGATGGAAAACACAATTCAAAAAAGTAGCCTTCCCCAATGTAGCGCCAGTAATAATCAAAATTGTTGTCGAGCTGATGAGCCAGATAGTTGTTTAAAACATAATGAAGTTGAGGCCAGGTATAACGATGCTATGGCCAAGTTAGTTATTTATGAGGGACTCCTCGCCCTTGGTGAACAAATCGAAGACAATCATAAAATCATTAAAAATATTGATCAAAGTAAACTTGATACAGCGAAAACCACTATTGATGATTTTTTCCAATCAGTAAATAAAGCTGAACTCATTAATAATTCTTTAGAGCTAAATGGTGAAGATGGTTTATGGACTAACTACCAAGGTAATCAAGCTCTTGAAATGGAAAATTATATTAATATCGTTTGTGCCGGTGAACAATATCAAAGTTTTTGTTCAAGCTATCAGAGAATTCTTCAAGAGGATCCTGCTAGTAAGTATGATTATTTAGAAAGTATCCATGGCTTTGCAGTCGCTGACAGACATGTACTAGATAATAATAAACGAAGAGACTATGCTCAATATCAAGACTATTTAACTATTTCTATTAATGGTGAAGATATTAGTTATGATCAAATTAATGCCCACCCAGAATTTAATAAATTAAAAAACCTTAAAGAGAAGATTACAAGCTTCGGAAATAATCGCTCAGATAGTAATGCACGTGAAATACTTGCACTTACAAAAGAGCTCAATGATGTCGATGTTAATTTTAATGAGGGAATAGATGTAAAGAGTCGCTTTAAAGACTTTATTAGCGATGATGTAGCAGAGGGTATTGCAAGTCTAAATCAAAGTACCCAATTAATGCTGGGAAGTACTGACTTTAGAAATAATCTAGAAAAAATGATTACCAGCTTTGGTAAGCAACAAAATAGTCATCGCAATGTTCTCAAAAGAGAGATCAGAGAACTTATTGCAGCTGATCCTGCTCTCAGTTGTCAAAGCGGCGAAGATGAAACGAGATGCTTAGTAAGAATTTGTGAGCCTATGGCATTAGAAGAGGCCTGTAATAATCGCTCAAATGTAGGCATCACTGAACTTTATAAAAGTAAAAAAAGAATTGATAATTTAGATGAAACTCAAGATATGCTTGAGAGCACTAAGGTTTGTTTAGAAAACCAATCTCTTGATGAACAAGAAGCATGCGTGCTTTCAATGAAAGCAGACCTATTTGATATTGCCCATGACAAGGTTGAAGAGCTTCGAAGAGAGCTGGCCCATGTGGAAAATATTCGATCAACTATGAATCATGGTGAGCCATTTAAAGACTTGAAAAAAGAAAAAGCATTAGTGCTCATGGCCTTTAAAAATCTTGGCTGTTTAAATGCTAAAAATATTGTCAAAGTAGATGAGCTTCAATCGAGTTGTCAGATTTCAGAGATTACAGACTTCTCACAAACAAGTTTAGAGTTAAAAAGTGATGTTGATGAAATTATGATCAACCTCGCAATGCAACCTCACCTGGATAATAACCTATCCATGGAAAATTCAAAATATATTGAATTGAGAAATGATTACCTTACAAAATGCAATGATGAAGATAGAAGTGGTTTTCTATGCGATTACTTTCAGGCTGCTGTTGATCGTGTGAATCGAGAACAAGAACTCATTAATAGTGGTGCTTATAGCTTTGATAACCTTCATTCTCTTGCCTATAATCAAGCAGGTGTTGGAGAGGTTGGAGAAGATACTTATGAAAACCCTGAAGAATATGGTCTAGGTGAAGCTGCTGTACTAACAGCTTATACAGGTGCTCAATTAATACCTGGTTTTATTCAACTTGGTTATATGAAACAAAATCATGAGTACCAAATGAACTCACAAGTAAATTATTTAAATAATTTATACCGTCAAAGAGATTATTATAATTGGTACCAAAATAATTATCAGAATATCACTCTCCAAAACTATGGATGGAATTATTATGATACTTATAATGCTAGTACCTTTAATGGAGGCAATACTGCTGGGCTTTATTACTCCCCCACAGACTATTCACAATTAAACTTTGCCTCACCAATGCTTATGAGCCCAACAACTTTTGATTTTTCAGCCACTCCCACAACCCCGGCCACCAGTACCACCACTATGGGCTTTAGCTTCTAAAAAAGACCATTAAATGAGGCATTCGGCCAAAAATGCCTATCCCATAAATTTTATTGTATTCCTTTAAAAACTTAATACTTTTAGCTACATAGGCAAGACTATGGCCTAAAAATCCCAGCATATTATGTCCGAGTCCAAAGTTCGGGTAAAATTTAAGTTAAGTATTTAATATCGTTTAACTTTACACCGAAAAGATATGTGATGAAGAGACTAAGTTTCGTAATGCTAATATTCACACTTTTTATTACTGGTTGTTTACCAGAACAGACTGTGCGTGCTCCGGTGACTAATGATAATAATATTAGCAATACCAATAATAGCGATAATAATAATGTTGCTGATCCAAATGATAATAATGCTCTTCAATCAGATGCATACTGGTACTCTGGTGCCAATACCCTTCAAAGTTTAACAATCGATTACGATAACTCTAAATCACAATACGTGTTTGGTGATGATGTTGATAAGTATCTTAAATCCACGACAGGTATTAAAGACTATGTGCTTGAAGATGGTGTCTCTACTCCACTTTATTTTTATAAGTATGAAGAAACCTTTTGCTTACAAATTAAATTTGTTCAATCAACGCAAACACCAAATGAAATTCGTGTGCTTGCAATTCCATCTTCTTCATTAAACTTTTCTACTGGAGTTCGTACTAGATACTTTAGAATAAACCTTGCTTCAAGTGCAGGAAATGCAAATGCATGTAATAAGAATATTAAGTATGAAACAGGTTTATTAGAAGCTCCACCGGCATCACTTGTGTATGACACTGAAGATATTTGTCCTAGTTGTAAGAATATAATCTCTTCAGCGAGTGTCACTTTACTTAATTACGATACAAATGAAAACGTTTTAAAACCAGTAAAAGATAGCTCAGTTAAAACCAGTGGCCTTACTCTAAGAGTAGATATGAATGGACAAGCTGGTAGCGGAACATCAACTTGCTCTGATACAGATTGCCAAGCTCAAGGCTTTGACTGTTGTGTGAATGGCCAATGTGTAAATGAAGGAAGTGTCATCCTTAGTGGAGTGAGCACTGATCCAGCAGGTTTTGCTCAAGCAGAAGCTGAAAAAGATGCGAACCCTCAATGGTATTTAAATTATCCACAATTTTATAATGCTTGTTTAGAGCGTCCACCTAGTGATGATGATAATGACCCACTCGATCCATCTGATCCACAAGGTGATGCCGATGCAAGACTTGAGGCCCTTTATAATGATTATCTCTGTGTTGAGCAGTTAAAAGAATTTGCTCAAGAGGATCCTTATGTAAGAGACTATACAGACTCTACTCTCCCAGTGGCAGGAGCAAATTATACTGCCTGTAGTTTAACTGCTACAGATAATATGCACTATCAAACTGTTTTAAAGAGAATGTTTGATGAGTGTGGTTGTGCTGAGAAAAATGATCTATCAATAATGGTAAGAGATTGTCCTGCCTATTATTATATTGCTGAGTTTGAAAAAGATAGTCTTGGAAATGATACTGATGAGGTTAGATCTGTTAGGTGTTATACCCCACCTGTTGATGATGGTCCTCTTCCATTTGAAGACCGTGATGTTATTGTTAACGCAAGAACAACTCCACACCGCTTTTTTAATGAAGATAATGAGGAGTACTCATTATTAGAACCACTTCCAGATGGTGCCAGCTCAGTACAAGAGTTTGATGATAATTTAACTGAGTTTACATATCTAGATGATGAAAAGTTATTTCCAGTAAATGGAAGCTTTAATATGAACTCAATCCTTGGTCAGATTGATGTTAACCTTACTAAGGCCAGACCGGCAAAAGTAATTGATGTAGAGTTTGATCAAGTTTATTACTTAGCTGCTATTGATGGTTACTATACCCCATGTCCAAGTTGTTCTAAGGACTCATGGTTCTCTAACTTTACTGCTTTCCCTAGTACCAACCAAGGTCATGGAGTGAGAGCAAGTGGCTATACAACGTCACGAAGTGAATGGGGTACAAATACTTCTTTGGCCAATTATGAAGATCTAATCTTTGGTCGTGCTTGTTGGTTACCACCGACAATGGTTCCTTATTCACACACTGCTGTTGATGGAAACGATGCTCAAGATCAACGTATTAATCGTCTTAAAACTCAGGCCGCTCTCTATGTTAATGGTTACCAAAGAGATTGGTTTGGTTTTAATAAAGGTGCACTCATTGGCTCATTTGATGGTGTCAGCTGGTTTGCCATTGGTAAATCAAGGGTGGCCAGAGCAACTTCGAATAAACTCTTCTTGGCCATTAACGCTCCATTTGCAGACCCGGCCAATCCAAATGACTTAACAGTGCATGTAGCTGAATACGACTTTATTTCCACAGCTGCTAAGTATGATTATAAAGACACAGCAGAGATTAATGCCGCTGATCAAAATGACGGTGGTCTTTGTCAGAAGTTTCATCAATGTGAGGATGATACAGATTGTATTACTCAACTTGGTTGGGAATATATGTGTGCCAATGTAACTCAGCAAAGAACTAAATGGCCAAAGTTTGAGCCTATTGGAGCAAAAGAGTTAAATGACGATGAACGCATTGGAACTATTATAGAGTTTTTAAATCAAGGTGAACTCCCTCCAGACTCACCTACTAGTAAGAGATGTGTTTACCGTGGTGCAGGTGCTCCTTGTCGTGTGGATTGGGAAAATATAACAAATTATAACCTAAGAAAGTCACTTTCATGTGCACCTAACTTTTACTGTGCACCTATAACGTCAAACGTATTTAATAAAGAAGTTGCTCGTTATGGAAATAGTTTAGATGCTATCCTTGAGGCGAAAAATCACCTTATTGGTCGCGATGCTAATCAACTAGGACGCCCTAAGGATTATATAGGAGCAAATAACGGACTACCTCCTGCGGTGATTAGTACTCTACAAGCTAACCTACAAGAAGTTGATAGTGGTATTAGCTCACAAGAAGGACTCTGTGTTCCTGGGAAACTTTTACCAAATTATTTAACTCGCTCAACAACAGAAAATACTAATCAAGTTGATCAACAAAAAGATAAAGATTTAAATGGTAGAACTGATTACATTTCACAAATAAGTGGTTGTAACTCTACCCTCTATACAATTGATCGTTATGCTTCTTGTCCTGTGATAGATGCAGATGGAAACTATCTTCAACATAAGTCAGACTATCTTGCAGCATCAATGGACATTATCATTCCTGAATTTGGAACTGCTTTCAATGTTTCCAATCAAAGAGCAACACAATTTCATTCCCTAAGACAAAATGCTTGTGGACTTGAAAATGTTGATAGTTCTACAGTGATTGGACCAGGTGCAATTGAAGAAGAAATTAGATCAAACTCTGCCTTTAAATTAATTGAAGGTCGTGATCTTGCAAGTAGTGATACTCAAATTGAACCAATTCTAGCACAGAATGCATGTTTTAGACGTGCAGGAGCTGTTTGTCATACTGATCTTGACTGTGCCCCTGGTAAGAAACACTTTGAAGTTATTGATGTGATTAATCCAAATATCTTTGGTAATGAAGCGGAAAGAAAATACTGGGAAGAGTATCTTGTATGTGGCCAAGCACAAAAAGAGCCACGTATAGATATCACTGATCCATCAACTTTTGAGGCCTTTAACGAATGGGATATGTCTAATAATAGATGTTGTCGTGAAGTTGGAAATGATATCACTCTTTATTCAGAAGATATGCCTAATGTTACTGAGTCACAAGGGCTTAGAACTGATATTTATGGTGGTGTTAACCCTAATGATCCTAGACGCTACTCTCGTTATATGAACGCATCTCCTCTAATGAGTACTTCTGATTTTACAGCAAATGGTGCTCTCGTTGCTGAGACACTTATTCGTCCTAATGCAAATACGGAAAGAGACAGTGCAGGTAATTTAACTGGTGATGTGAAAATTACTGATGATAGACAATGGGTACCAGTTTCAGAAGCAGCAGGTAGAACTTGCTGTGGCGGTGGCTGGGTTAGAAAGTTTGCTGATGGTACAAATGACTGGTCAGTAAATCGTCTAAACTTAGATGTTAGTGAGTTTAAATGTCTCAATTATAAGACACCACTTTATTTAACAGAGTATCCTGAAGCATTTGATATGAAAGAGAGAGATATCAATCAAGACTTTCCTTATATCTGTGTTGATCCTTCTCAAACAGGTGCAGGTTGTGCCCAATACACTTTTGACTTTGGTGGTGATGATTCTCCACAACTGCCTGAACTCGATGGAGACTTTGACCTTAAAATGGAAATTGACTCTAACCTAGCTCAGGGTACAGATGGAAATCCTAAGAATGACTGGACAGCTGATGAATGGACACATTCTTTCTTTGGCTTTTTTGCAACTGATACATACGCGAATCAAGATAGCACTGTTATGGATTTTACTAACCCATTTAGTGAAAGGTATGACGGAAACTTTAGACAAATGATTGCCGTAAGAATTCCATCATTTATTACTTTTCCAAATGCTAACTGGGATGTAAACACTCCAACTCCTTCACCTATTCCTTTTCCTGGTATTGGTGAGAATGGGAATCCATTTCCACTAGAAATTGCAATGTCGAGACCTGGTCATGACAATAGTGATACTTTTGTAAACTGTGCTTATATTCCAGACTCTAATATTAGTAATTATAATTGTGATACTAATCCAAACTCATGGGGTGGATTATGTAGTCCATTTGGTTTTAATGAAAACACTTGGAATTTAAAATTAAATACTGCTGGAATTAATGAGTCAAACTCTACTTGTGCTTTTATGTATGATCAAAGAACGAGAGAGTTAAGAGTATCATATGTTCCAGAAGTTCTTTGTGAGACTGATAATTATGTTGGTACTGCCAGCTGTCCTGATGATATTGCTGATGATGAAGAAGAGCAATACTACTCTAATCCAAATGTACTTTCACTGCATATCAAATTCTTTGCCGCGGGAACATTGGCTTGGGAATCATTGCAACAATCGATTCGCGGTGGTGCCTTAGATGATGCTAGTCTGGGAGAAGAAGATATTTTTCACCATAGAAGAAGCTCAAAACCAGGAAATGCAATTTACTATCTAAAAAAACTAGCTCGTTTTGAATACCTAGGTATTCCTCAAATGACTTACGAGCCACTTTTCTGTAATGATAATTATCAAAAAATGGTTCCAGGTCTTTTTAAACCAGAACTAGATAATACATCTAACGGTGGAGATAATAATGGTATCCTCACCTCTTTTGACTGGATGAACTCTGAGAGAACATTTAGAGATCCAGCTGCACTTGGAAACTGGGATGTAAATGGTGACGCTAGTAATAGTAATACTTATGATCCGAATGAATATTATGATGATGATGTAAAAAGAGTGGCAACTAGCGAAGAAGTTGACCACCCTCAAATTTTCTCATCTCATGAGTTCAAATGTTGTCTGCCACTTGGTTCTCGAGTAAGTGATGGTGAACAAACTATGTGTTGTTCGGGTTATGCAGGAACAGTGACTACTGGTAATGCTCAAGATGAAGACCTTGGAAATATTGATGATGTTTTAGAGTGTAAACTTCCAGTTGGTGCCGATTTAAATGTTTATTTTAACCGCTTTGTTTCTGGAGAAGGAACAGACATACTTGAAGCTGAAGACTTTGATACACGTACAGGTGAACCTCTTACAACTGTTGAAGTACAAAATAAGCTGAGAGAGCTTGGACAATTATACTGTGATAGCGGTGATAGTGACTCAGGCGGTACTGTTCGCCAAGGTGGAGCTTTTGGAGACTATGATCCAGAGCCAAGACCAAATGTTATTATTGGTCAGCAACCAAAAGTATTTGGAATCGTTGATTCACAATTTGATACAGGGAATGCTAATAATGTCCCTGCTGGTTACCAAACTTTTGAACAAGGCTTTCGTTGGAATCACCACCTTTACTGTGCTGGTGGTGACGGAAATTAAAATGGAACTTTACTATTCATGAAAAATACTAAGAACCCAAGTGAAACTGAGATTATGATGCGTCAAATGGTCATGCCAGGAGATACAAATGTTCATGGAACAATCTTTGGTGGAACCATTATGTCTTGGATGGATATTGCAGCTGCGATGGTGGCACAAAGACATTGTGAGAACCCAGTAGTGACTGTGCATATTTCTGATATCGACTTCATCTCTCCTATTAAACTTGGTTATCATGTAAAAATAATGGCCTCTTTAAACTATGTGGGTAAGAGCTCTATGACTGTTGGAGTAAGAGTTGATTCAGAAAACCCCTTTACTGGAAAATCACGTAAATGCACTAAGGCCTATTTAACCTTTGTGGCCCTAGATGAATTTGGTAGTCCCATGGAAGTGCCAAGACTTGAGCCAGAAAGTGAAGATGAAAAGCGTCGTTATGAAAATGCAAAAACCAGACGAGAAAGTGCCAAGAAGCTGAGTGAAAAGCTTACTAAGTCTTAATATCTGACTCAAAAAATCAAGTCATAAAATCTCTAATGAAACTTGGTTTTATGTTAAAATCTAAATATGTTTAATTTAAAAGAAAATAAGAGCAAGAGTTTGTTTTTGATCTTTGGTGGTATTGTTCTACTGGCCGGATACTTTATACGTGAATATCAGTTTTTTATCCCCTATCGTTTAATCGATTCTAAAGAGAAAGAGAGTTTTATAAAGAAGTCTCAAAGTGAGAATTTCTTTTTTAAAGATATCACTTCGCAAATAGGAATAAACTTTAATTATCAACCACCTAAAATTTCTCCTATTGCTTATTTCCGTGTAGATAGTTTAGTCCAGGGCCCAGGTTCAGCGAGTGTTGATATTAATAATGATGGGTATATGGATATTTTTGTTGTCAGCTCTAGAGCAGAAGAACCAAGTCACCTCTATATATCAAACGATGGAAAATCATTTACCGAGAGTGCAGCACAATACGGTCTCGATACAATAAGTGATAAAGACTTTTTTGGACTAGTCCCCGTCTTTTTTGATTCTGATAATGATGGAGATCTAGATCTTTATGTCTCAGGTATAGGGTGTGCTAAGTTTTTTATAAATGAAGGTAGTCATTTTCAAGACTTCTCTAAAGAAAGCAAACTCTATGAATGTGATAGCTCACAGGCCGCCATCTTCTTTGATTATGATGGAGACAAATTACTTGATCTTTATGTCCTACGCTATTGGGGGAAATCAGATCTGATTCATAAAAATGACCCTTATGTTTACATTAATAATCTTCACAATGCTGATAATGGTGGCATTAATACTTTATATAAGAATATGGGAGATAATACCTTTAAGGATGTCACTCAAAGTGTTGGAGGTGGTGATCCTCATTGGAGTTATGATGCTTCATTTGCAGATTTAGATGATGATGGAAATTATGAGATTTATATTAGCAATGATTATGGCCCAGATACAATCTATCGCCTAGAGGATGGCAAGCTTAAAGATATTTCAGATATCTTTAATGTTCCTGACAGGCGTTATGGAATGAATGTCTCCTTATTAGATTTAGGTGAACAAAAACCAGGTGTATACATTTCTAATCAATACGTAGGTCATGGGTATGCTCTCTATGGAAACTTCTTTTGGCAGATGAGACAAAGAGAAGATATCGCAGATCAGGCTAAGGAATACAATCTCTATGACTGTGGAATGGCATGGGGTGCAGCTCATGGTGACTTTAACCTTGATGGACTAGAAGATCTCTATATCGCAAATGGATATGCAGCTCCTCGCAAACACTATATTGAGAAAGAAAATGAAAGGTATGCTAAGTTTTCTTACTCTTTTCCAAGTCTAAATCAAAAATCAAATTTTTATTATGAATGGTTTTTAACAGCTCTCCCCGGTCGTATTACTCAAGATATTAGAAACTGGACCAAGCTTATTTTTAGAGGCTCACGTTTTAATCAGCAGGATTGTTTATTTTTAAATCATAAAAATGAATTCTTTTTTAATGTATCTAAGGAACTTTCAGATGTAAAAATTTGGAATGGTAAAAGTGTTATCACCACTGATCCTAATAATGATGGAATCTTAGACCTTTTTGTAACGACCAATAATGGACCGGTACACTACTTTAAAAACACTCTTACAAATTCTAAAGAGCAATGGATTGGATTTACACTAAAGAGTAGCAAGACTAATCAGCAGGCCATTGGCGCTCGTGTTCTCATTAAGCAAAATAAAAAACAATATTTTCGTTGGAATACTGGAGGCCGTTCAGGTCTTTTATCGACTTCTGATCCGAGAATACACTTTGGACTGGAAAGTAATGATGACGTTCAAGTTCTCGTAAAGTGGCCTGATGGTAAAACTGAGAATTATGGAACATTTAAGACTGGGAAATATTATGAAATTAATTACTAATTTTTTCTTGTTTTATAAAAACGATCCTCGTCGTTTACAGTTTATGATGCTTTGGAGTTACTCCATTATTGCCCTAGAAATATTTAATCACGAAAGGCCACATACTGTGACCATCATTACCTTTCTCAGTACACTCGTTACCGATAAATTTCTAGGTCATTTCTTTCATAAAAAGAAAAACTCATTCCTACCTGCAGCAATCATCTCTCCATCTATATGTACCCTTTGTTATAGTATAGCCTTTTGGCCATATATATTAGCTGGAGTTTTATCCGCAGTATCTAAATCACTACTCCTGTATAAAGGAAGACATATATTTAACCCATCAAACTTTGGTATCACTGTAACCATTTTATTATTTCCTAATTGGATAACAGGAATATCTAATGTCTTCTCAGGTATGAAGTTTGTAGGTGTGTACTTTTTGATTAGTGGCTTAATCAATGCAATCAACTCAAGAACATTACATATTTCTATTATGTACCTTATAGGGATGTCTCTAAGTTTTTGGCTGCGTGGAGTCTTCATTGATAGAATGCTAGCACCTTCTGTTTTTATAGAACTCACACTTAACCCTATCCTACTTATATTTTGTTTTCATATGATTAATGATCCTGCCACCACCCCTCGCAGTAAAAAGCTTGGTATGCTTTATGGATTTTTTCTTGGTGTTCTCTACGTTATTTTTAGTATCAATGGTTCAACTCATGGACATTTTTATTCTCTATTTATAATTACAATGTTTATCCCATTTTTAAGAGACTATGAGGAAAAGCAAAGAAATAAAGTGTTAGCGAGTGCGGCTACTTAGTTCCAAATGGATTATCACGCATCTGAGAGTGCTGGCGTGGAATGAAAACGATATATCTTTCAAAGAGCATATTCTTAATTATTAATTGGATATAATTTGCCATCAACTCACTACCATCACCTACTTTAGTGATAATTTCTTGTATCGAATTTTTTGAATTTATAGCTTTTACAATAGCTTTATAAATTTCAGCATACTGAGAGTGATAGACTAAGAATTCTTTTTCAAAGTCCCATCTCAAAAACTTTTTATCCTCATAGGCCTGACTATCATACACTTTATGTGGAATATCTTCTAAGATATCTAATGGCATATTTTCAAACTCTTTTAAAAAGTCAGAGGCGGCCATACACCCTCCTTGGCAAGAATTATCAAGGGCGAACTCACAGCTAACACATTCTTTCCAAGGGTAAACTTTTGGTCTAATAAGTTGTACATCTTTTTGAAGGGCATACTCCACAGCCTTCATTGATTTATAGTCTTTTAAATTAATATGCTTTTGAAAATCTTTTAAAGGAAAGCAATAGTGAGTTGTTAGATCAGGAAAAATATCAAAGACAGGGAAACAATGACTATTAATTGTAATTTGATTTTCATTAAGCCACTTTAATTGTTCTTTAGAAAACATACATGGTGTTGGACCATGCAGGCCCATAACTGGTATTTTATTTTGAGCGCACTCTTCAAACATCTGCATCAGCCTATGACTTAGATGTCGTGAGTAATCACTCTTATTTAATGACTCATTTTTTGAATAATTATAAATGGGAACTGCAGGACTCCAGGTAATTCCCTCAACCTTAATTTCTTTAGCGAGTTTAAGAATTTCTTGGTATTTAAAATTAATATTGGTGATATTAACCTGTAAAACGATGCTCTGACAGTGCTTAGAAGCCTCTCTAACGTTTTTTTGAACCTTTTCCCACTCCTTATCACCTAAGTGCTCAGGGCCATTAATATTAATGTGTAGATTGAGCTTATCCATATCTACCCCCTCAAAAAGCTTTAAAAAGCCTCGATTCCACATTGCATTGGTCTTCACACTTAGATAGAGCCCTTGAGAGATGACTTTTTTGGCGAATTTATTAAAAAGTGGGTGCAGTGTAGGCTCTCCTCCTAATAAAGATGCATGCTTAATCTTGGAATCTGCCAATAATTTGAGGATATAATCGAAGTTTGGCTCAGTTATAAGCCTATCTGGAGGGAGGTTACTAAGGGCATCTTCCCCCATAAATTTCTCTGCAAAGCAATAATTACAGCTTAAATTACAAGTACTTGTTAAGACTATATTAAACATAGTACTATTATATGGGTAAAATAAACTCATAAATAGACTTTTTTTAATGTTATAATAGAATAAGATCAGGAGCATGTATGTTGGAACCAAAAGAAAAATTGGCCTTTGAAAAGCCAGAGCTATTAGAAGAGCAAATTAGTGAAAAAATCGACGAAGTATTAGAGGTTTTCGCTATTGATGGACGAGGTAGTGGTTACTAAGCTTGTATATACTTTCTAAAACCTTTTACTAGTTCATCTATGGAATAATTCACTAAGACTTTATCTGAAATCGCCCCGCATTGATAAAAATGCGTTCTATTTATATAAAATAAATCAACATGATCAAAATCCACTAAGAAATTACTCTCTCTAGTGTACTCTACTAATTCATCTAATCGTTTATTGATAATATCTAACCATTGTTGCAAACTGAGGGCTTGTTTTAATTTAAGCTCTTCATAAAGTGCACCCTTTTCAGTAAAAGCTTGTGAGAAAATAATATTCTCACGAGTTTTATGCAGTTCACTTAGCCATATTAATCTTTTTAAGTTCTTTGTTGATACAACCTTATTACCATGCCCCCAAATATCATAGAAGCGCAATAACATACTAAGAGTGGCACTATGATATATTTGCTCATCACTTAAAGATAGAATTGAAAAAGGAAGTTCATCTTGTGCATATAAACTTACTAGACTCAGATAGCTTGGAATACTAAGGCATAATTTTTTATTCACGCTCTCTAAGCAAATTGGCAGAATATCGCACTCATTGGACTGATAACGCATATTCAATTTTAGTGTTTCTTTTTTTATATCAATAATCTGTGGATGCTTTTCAAAAACTAGGCATATATCTAAATCACTTTCTTCTAGATGCTCCTGAGTTTTACGAGAACCTATGATAAATGCATAAGCTTTCATTGCTGTGCCTTTAGAATATTTAGGCCATGATATGGAGAAAAAGAGAAGTCAATTTGAGATGCTTTAGGGAGATTAATTTGATTAAAACCTCTACTTAAAAAATCATATTGAATAAATGAGTCTAGACATAATTTATTATCCATTAATGAATAAAAATCCGCCTGGCCCGACTTAATCCTCTTACACTCACCTATTGTTTTTAAGCACTCATAACTCTTAAGTTGAAGGTAATTCAAAGCTCCTTCTAAAAGTTCTTTATTTTCATCTATGACTAATATCTTTTTATAATTACCTAAACTGTCTTTTAAATTATCTAACTCAATTTTATATTTTTTTATATCATCAATAGCAATTGAGAGAACAATAGTATCTTGGGACTTCTTTTCAGAGCACTCTCTTTGAACTAACTCACAGTTTTGTAATAACTTATGAGTAGAATAAAAACCTGCACTTGGATATTTAAGCTTTAATTCATTTAAATCTCTTTCACTAAGTTCAGCATCTCTTAAAAAGAAATTTTGATATGAATAAACATCATTTGTTAAAAGAGTATCAACAAAACAAGGCATAATATCCATTGAATAATAATTAAGAAAGTGTTTACTCAGGGCATGTGAATGATATTTTTCACGTGCCTTCTCGCTAGGAAGAAAAGTTGTCTTACGTGCAAGCTCACTATAGTTTTCACACTTAGTAAAATCTTTTGAGAGCTCTTTCTGACTACCTAAGAACTTAAAGTGTTGGTAATAAAGTAAACTCGCTCTTTGATCCCCAAGATTCCATGTGTTTTTCTTTGTTTTAAGTTTAAATCCTTTTTTCCGAGCTTGAATTAGTTCATTAAAACCTGTTAAGAAACTTTGATTTACTTTACTTTCAATCTCCCCAACTTGATTATCATTATTCTTTGTAAGTAATTCCTCTAGCTTAGCTTTTAAATTGCTTAAATCAATCCAACATCCTGAATCTGTAAGTGAACTCTCTAATAATGAAACATTATCAAACCTATCAAAGCAATTATACCCACCCCAATTACTAAGCAATAGTGAGCACCCAGACATATACGCTTCAAGGGGTGCAACTCCATAGTCTTCTAATAAGTAAGTACTCAATGATATATAGATATCACTTATTTGAAGATGATTTAATAATTCTGAACGATCTAAGTTACCACAATAAAATACCCTTTTTTGATCTAGATTTAGCTTTTTGATTTCCTTATTAATCATGGAAAAATTAAAACCTGGTAAGTAATGAAGTTCTCTTTGCTCATTTATGATATCGTCATAGTGCCCACAAAGGAGCAGCTTATAATCTTTTCCAAGCTTATTAAATTCACTAATTAAAAGAGCTATATTCTTTTGACTCGATAATCGGCCAGAGTATATCAAAACCTTATCCGTCTTTGATATTTTATACTTCTCTTTTAATTTCTTTGAGGACTCGGCCTTAGCAGAACTCACAACAAATGGATAAAAACTAGTGTAAAAATCACCTTCAATAAAGGACTCTAGCACTCTTTGGTGTCTTTGGTTGGCACATATAAACTTTACATGAGCACTCTTAAGTAAGCGAGAGCAAACTTCCCACTGATCGAGATGCATTATAAAATCCCCGTATGTGAAAAATATAAAATTCTTATTTAATAAATTGCTCGATAGCTTATGAATAAAGGAACTTGGATGAGGATAATTTGTTAGAAAGATTAAATAATCTGGGTCAAAGTCTTCTACTAACTTAATTTCTGAATAAAAAAAAACTTACTTTCTTTTTTTGAAACATGTCCTTTGATAGTCTCAATCAGATTACTCTGTATTGTTTTCATTGAATGCCAATCAAATTCATTAGAGACGATAAATGCTAGTCTTGGCATATTACAAATCCCTTTTGAATAACTTTCGTCAAGAATTCATCAACTTGTTGCTTTTCGACTTCACCAAAAGGTTCAAAAGTATTTTGCATATAATCCATTAATTGGGCATATGTCTTCTCATTGATAATATTTTCCCAAATATGAAAGCTTGTACCCTTTGCAATAAAAACCTTATCTGCATCATCTTCATCAGCTGAATCGAGCAAAATAATATTATACTGATCCTTAGCTTGATCCTTAACAAATGCTACTGTTTCTTCAATTTTAAACTTGGTTTGATCATTAAAATTCATAGTATCATTCTAACATAAAAGACTAATTCTAAATAATAATTTTAAACCATAGCCGACAATTTTACTTAGAAAAAAAGCTTGTAATAAAAGACTTTGCACTGATAACGATATCTTTATCGGCAACAACCCAGTCTGGAAATAATTTTTTTATACTCCCAATACTTATGGGATCTATATCATCGAGATAGAGCTGTGTTTGATACTCTTCTAAGTACAATTGATACTTGGCCTTAAGGGTTTCAAAATAAATTGTATACTCTTCTTTTTCTAAGCTTTCTAAGGCCGAATCTGAGCAAGAATTCAGTATATCCGCCTTGGTTTTTATGTGCTCATTATCTTCACAATACATTGAGA
>CAJXHA010000020.1 GCA_913053615.1 uncultured Bacteriovoracaceae bacterium
AGATCTTATTGAAAGATATAAGCAAAAAAATGAGCTCATGCCTGCAACTGGACAATTTGCTGGAGAGACCATTGAATCCAAAGAAAAAAGAACCCTCATTCTTTTAAGTGATGTTGAAAAAACAATTTTTGGAATTGATATTGAAGATATTGCTTTTGCTAATTTTAGACATAATGGAGAGTTCTATATTGCGAGTATCCCAGCAATAAAAGTGGATAGTAAGCAAAACTTAAAAAGAGCAACTAAAGTTGTTAAATCAGTAAGCTTTATGAAAGAGCATTGGTCTGGAAAGTCTAGACCTGAAACAAAGAGTGTCGAAGTACATTCTGAATTACTTTTTGATTTTGAAAAAAGCTCTGGAATTAAACTCATCTTTAATCAAGATAAAAGACAAGATGTAAAAGGTGATAAAAGAATTTATGGTGCAGTTCTTTCAATTGAGGCCATTAGAAGTGAAGAAAACCCAAAAGCTGATTTTATGCCAGCTGGCTTAGGTTATAACTTTGCTGTTGGATATCGCTTTTATTCTTATGCAGAAAGAGACTTAAAAAATAGAAATGAGGCAGCAGCACTTTATACCAGTTACGCACTCGATTTCTCACAAACAGAGAGCTATTCTAAAAAAGCTAACTCTATGGATAATCTCTTATTCAACTCGATTAGAACAAGTCATTCTAATGGTCGTAAACAGACTTATAATCTCTTTCAAAATAATTGTACTAATAGACTCTTTGATCTCTTAGATATCTCTATGGGGTATAATAAAAATACTAGTGGTACAGTTCGCTTTGATGCAATTGGTGACGAGTACTTAGAATTCATAAATAATGATCTACAAGATATCACAAGCTTTATAGCAAAATTGGTAGAGGATAAATTAGTTGAACTTCCTATTGAAATTGAGTCTCAATTATACGGTCTTTCTCGTGAGTTAATGCTAGAAAACTTAAATGAAATGAGACAAACTAGCGGGAGGAGAGGCAATGTTAAAAACTTCTTATATGCTTTACCACCATTTATTAAAGGACATTTAAAAGCACGAGGTCTGATTAAGTAAATTGATTTATTTAATTAGCAAATAATAGGGGACACATAAGTGTCCCCTTTTTTTTATTATGAATGGGACTGTTCGGCCCATCTTTTTTGTCTAAGTGAGTGATACTTATTTCTATCCTTTCTTACTTCAAAGTCATACACTGCTACTCTTGGTAATAAGTATCCAATAATAAGCCCATAAATAAGGTGGGCAAAGAAGGTAATGACTGCAAATGTATTTCCAGGAGCAATATAATTCATTGCACTTGGATCAATAACACTATTACCTTGTACACCAAAAAATCCCCATCCAACTGCAGGTGCGAGTAAGAGCATTAATGAAAGCCATAGGATTGCAGACATTGTTAATGCTTGCTTTATATTGGTACGTTTTTTAAAAATTGAAACTAATAATAATGCCCAAAATGTACCATATCCCAGGTGAAGCACCATCGCTAATGGTTGTGCTGGGATATTTAAATCCGTAAGAAAAACTTCCACTGGTGTTGAATTCATATAAGCGAAAGATCCACTCGAAACAATTAACTGCATAAATAAGAGCATAATTCCACTGGCCACCAGACCAATGATAATTGCCTTAAATGAACTAAATCTAAATGTTACTTTCTTATCCATAATAAACTCCTTTATTCCACTCTAAAGGAGATAGTGAATTAATTCATTTAGCTTAGTTTATAAAATTGTGTAGAATATTTAACATTTGGTGCACGGAGAGGGACTTGAACCCTCACAGGCTTGCGCCCACATGGCCCTCAATCTTGTGCGCCAATTTACACCTTTTCTCTATACCAATGTTTAAGTTACTAATTTTATTAACAAAAAAGAGGCCAAATCATGTCTCTTGTTGATTTCAGTAGTTAACTCTCGACTTTCACCATACCTACAAAAAACCTTGAAAATACGTTGAACCGACGAGCCTTTTGTTACCTATTTGTTACAACAAAAGGGCTTCCTATTCTTGTTACAAAAGGCTTTGTAACAAGGAACCTCTTTAAATTCAAAAAGTATGTCTACAAAACTCCCTCGGAGCTTCAACTTTTTCATCTCTTTCATTCTACAAGCAATAGTAAGACATTTTGCGTCATTAATCTTTAAAATTAACGGAGGAAAAATGGAAAATTCAACAGAGAAAATTAAAGATGTAAACAATGGACATGGCTTTCGTGTACTACCAGAAACCAAAAAAAATTGCTGACCAAATACGAGATTTAGTCATCAAGAAGTATGGTAAGACACCAACCTATGACCAAATTATTCTACAACACTTAAAAGCGTCTTCTACAGAGCTAGTCGATGAAATTGGCAAGTCAACGATCACATGGAGAGATGAGGAAAAGCGGATTAAGCAACTTTATCTAAAGAAGAATAAGACGGCGACAGAAGATGATTACGAGCGATTAAAATGTGCTGGTAAACTTGTCGATTTCTTTGAGCAACACGCAAGGATTTCTTTGATGTAAATTAGGAAAAGGGAGTGTCCAAACAAGGCACTCCCTTTTTTTGTGTCTGTGTAATCCCTGTAAACTTTTTTTAATTGGGTTAAACAATTAGGAGGGCATTTGCTTAGTCAGCTTAAAAAGAATAAAGCTGAATTCAATTAAATTTTTTGTTCAGATTGACAGAGAACAAGTTGCTTATGATTTATCTTCGGTTGTACTAATTCTGTGAATCTTCAGCGCATTTGAGACAACCATGCTCTTTTATGTCCTAACACGTCATGATTGCATTTGAGATGGTGTTGTATTCTTTCCTTCTCATAAATGTCAATCGTTGTTTTTCTCTTCTTTCTTTAATAATTTTATCACGTCTCCCATAAAAAACATCATCAGGACTCACGTTACCTAATGATTCATGATATCTGCGTTTATTATACTCACTTATAAATTTTCCTATTTCTGCTTTTAAAACATTTGGACAATCGTAGACATGAAGCTTAACTTGCTCCTTAAGCGACTTATGATAGCGCTCAATTTTTCCATTTGTTTGAGGATGATATGGGCTCGCAAGAATGTGATAAATTCCTTTTTCACTTAAATAATCTGCGAGTTCTCCTGAGATTAGGGCCGGGCCTCGATCAGATACCAAGTTTGGCATATTTCTTTTCTCAACTTTAGCAATTCGACAAGCATCTTCAATCACTTCAGTAAAATCTTCTCCAGTCATTGAGTTTTGAAGTTTCCAGCTAATAATTTTCCTAGAGTAATCGTCTAAGACTGAAATCAAATAAAACCAACCCCAGCCTTGAACATGTAAATACGTTGCATCTGTCTGCCATTGCTCATTAACTTCTTTTGGCTTCGTATGATACTCTTTTTGAGCTGGAAAACTTTGTACGTTGCTTTCACGAATTAGCCCCTCTCGTTTTAACACTCGATACACTGTTGATTCACTTACGCTAAAAGCTTCATTGTCTGTAATGTAAAAACTAATTTCACGAGACGACTTTTCTGGAAACTCATTGGCGATCTGTAAAATCCTATGATCCTCTTCTGGAGTGATTGCATTCCATTGTTTCTTGGGAATGGATTTTTTATCTTTAAGTCCAATGCGACCTTTCTTTTTAAACTTTGCTCTCCAGCGATAATAAGTGGATCTTGGAATATCCATTCTCTTTAAACTTTCTTTAACGTTAAATCCACTCTCTTCTACAGCTAGAAGTAGTGTTAACTTTTCATCAATGTTCATTCTTTTATACCTTGATTTTTTTAGGCAAGAATTCCCAACGATTTTTTTAAGCGAATGACTTCAAGAGTCTGTTCAGAAACCGCTCTTCGAAGATCACCATTTTCTTCTTTTAAGTGGCGAACTTCTTCACTGGTAGCATCTCTTTTGGTGTCAATTGTAAGTCCATTTTTACCCGCATCTAAGAAGGCCTTAGACCACTTGTAATAAGTCACTGAAGCTACGCCTTCACGTCTACATAATTCAGCCACAGGGATCTCTCCTCGAAGTCCCTCTAGAACAATTCTGATCTTTTGTTCAGCTGAAAACTTCTTGCGGGTTGCTCTTTTGATTTCACGAATGTTTTTGTTGCTCATGAACTTATCTCCTTTGTTTATAGTTCAATATTTTGAACAAAGGAGCATGGGATAGTGGGTTAAACCATACCTAAGCGCTCAACTGTAAGCTTTAGTATTCCCAATTTGTCCCAAATGTTAAGAAGACACACACGTGTTTGAAGGTTCGCCAAGGGATTTAATAAATAGTGTAAAAAGCTTAACTGGTAAACATCTCAAAATGTACTTATCAGACTCTTAACAAAATACTTTCTACTTTAATAAGTATTTACTTATTGATTTATGAGTTTACATCGCTACAACACTCATCTTGAAGAAAAGATATAACTCCCTCAAGCATTTCATATTGAGGCACACAATATAATATCTTTCCATCTCTTTGCTGTTCTATTAGCCCAGCACGAATTAATCCAGAAAGATGATGTGTCAAAGTAGAGTTGGGCATCTTCAGTTTTTCAGCAAGAGAGCCTACAGGTAGCCCATCATGACCGGATTTTACTAAAATTTTAAATATACTGAGTCTTGCAGGATGTCCTAGTTCTTTCAAAGCCTTAGCTACTTTTTCTAATTCCATGTCAACTCCTTGCTGGAATATATTTCGATATTACCAGAAATATGTTGAAGGCTCAAGTTTGTTATGTTAAATTACGATATAACCGGTAATATAATAATAAGGAGTTTTAGATGGAATATTTGCCAATGTTAAAAGAAGCCGGAGGAATGTTCCTGTTCTTAAGTGTAGAATTAACAATTTTGTTTTTACTAATAAGTTACATTGTTGGGGTTCTTCAAGAGTACATTCCTCCAGAGAAGATTCAAAAAATCTTAAGCTCTAAAAATGGGAAGGGCTATATTGTTGCAGGACTTATGGGTTCAATTACACCATTTTGTTCGTGTTCAACAATTCCATTTTTAAAAGGACTATTGAGAGCTAACGCTGGATTTGGCCCAATGATGGTCTTTTTATTTACGAGCCCATTATTGAATCCAATCATTATAGGACTTTTCTTTGCGACTTTTGGAATGAAAGTAACAGTTTCTTACTTCATACTTGCTATGGGGGTATCTGTAGTAGCTGGGTATTTACTAGAAAAACTTGGGTTTGAAAAATACATTAAGCCAGAAGCTTATCTGGAGTCTACAAAGTCGAACTGCTCTTCTAGTAGTAAAGATAGTTCTTGTGGAGAAGGGGCAAAAACTGTTTCTGAAGAAATTGAATCTGATTGTAATTCTACGATAGCAGAGGTTGCATATACAGAGCCGACTCTTTGTTGTGCTACAGGTGGAGTTAAAGCTCCTAAGGTAGAGGTTAGCTCTAGTAGTAGTTGCTCAACTTCTAGTGGATGTGGAACATCTTCAAGTACAGCAATAGAAGAAAGCAAGTGGATTAAGATTTGGAGATCAACTTGGTCTGATTTTGTTAAAGTTGTTCCTTATCTATTTGGTGGAATAGCGATTGGTGCATTTATCTATGGATTCATTCCTACTGAGTTTATAGCAAAATACTCTAATAAAGATAGCCTACTTTCTATTCCAATTGCAGCAGTAATCGGCATTCCTCTCTATATCAGAGCTGAAGCAGTTATTCCTCTAAGTGCTGCACTAGTTACAAAAGGTATGGGGCTTGGTGCAGTTATGGCCTTAATTATCGGTAGTGCTGGAGCAAGCTTAACTGAAGTGATTCTTTTAAAGTCTATTTTTAAGAACAAAATGATTGCAGCGTTCTTATTTGTAATCCTTGGAATGGCAATAATGTCTGGCTTTATATTTAGGTCGATGTTGTAAAGAGAAAAGATGCCTAAGACAATTAATTGATGAACTTTTAGACTTAACATCTAATTTGACTTGGGCGTGAAATACCTCTTTCAAGGAAAAGGTTTACAAGTATAAAAATAACTACTCTCGACTTTATCCTTTTCTCAATGGTACCATTAAAAAGTTCAGATTAAAGACTATTCAACTTATGAGTGGGGGGCGCAATTGAAAAGCATTAAAGGGTCTTGTTTATGTTGTAAAGTAAGTATTGAGATTGAAAAAGCTCCAGAATCTTTTGGTGTTTGTCATTGTGAAAATTGCAGAACATGGACAGGTGGCGTTTATATGGCATTTAGTGCAGGTAGCAAGGTCAAGATTTCAGGAGAAGAGTTTATAACAAGATATAGTTCTTCAGATCACGCTGAAAGAGCTTTTTGCAAGGAATGTGGCTCAAATTTGTTTTTTAGAATGAAGAAAAGTAACCATTACTTTCCAGTGCTGGGTCTATTTGGTGATCAATTATCACCAGAATTTGCGGAGCAACAGTATATTGATAAAAAACCAAGTAGCTATAGCTTTTCTAATAAAACTAAAAATGTAACAAAAAGTGAGATGGATCGTGAGCTTGAAACCTTTTTGGCTAATCAGAAATAAGGTTACTCTATGACTCTGGAGAGAAAAATCGCAAAAATCTTTAATCTTACAGAAGAAAACTGGATGAAACATGCTAACCCTTGGAGTGTCTGGACAAGGTATTCGGTATTACCAGTTATCATAATTTCATTTTGGAGTAGAACTTGGATTGGTTATTGGCATTTAATTCCAGCATTAATATCTATTGCATGGATGTTCTTTAATCCAATTTTTTTCAAAAAGCCAAAATCTACTAGAAATTGGGCATCAAAATCAGTACTTGGAGAAAGGGTTTTTCTTAATAGAGATAAAATTGAAATACCTCTAGTTCACAAAAGTTCCATATACAAGATATTGAACACTATATCCTCGATAGGAATGTTGATTTCTATATGGTCAATAGTAAGCTATTCAATATGGGGCGCTATTTTGGGAACAGTTTTAACATATTTAGGAAAAAGCTGGTACTTGGATAGAATGGTTTGGCTGTACGAAGATATGAAAGAAGTTCCTGAGTACAGTAAATGGCTCTATTAGTAGGAAAACCACTCGAATTCTAATGAATTAACTTTGACCAACTGGGCCATGTGAAAGCTTTTTGTAATTATTGCATCTAAGCTAATTACTTGATGAACGCTACTTGTCCAGCAGCAACTTGATAATGGTTATCTACTCTTGTCCAAATTCGAGTATAGCAGTATTCACCATCAATTTTAGTTTGACCTGAAATCCGTAAAATCTCTTATGGCTATGGTATTTCTCTTCAAGACTACGACCATGAAAGTAGAAGAATAGGCCTAGGACTTATTCTATCTGATCCTATTTCTAGTACAGATTGATTTAGTAGTTCTGTAAATAGACTAAAAATAATACCTGATTCTAGTGAAAATGGTAGAAGGAACAGAACCAAACTCTGATTCTAAAATTTGAGTATTATCAGATGTTTTACCCAGCGTAATAAAAGAGCCTAAGTTGAAATAGAAATTTTCCTTTGCATTCCATTCCCATGACAAATTGAGGAATAGTGATTTGTCATCAAAGTTAGTCATAATGATAGGATCAAGTCTATGTAAAGGTGTTATCTGAATTGAGCTTCCGGCGTTTAGATAGTTTTTTCCGAGTAAAAAAACACCTCCTTTTTGATACGCAAAATTATTTTGTAAATTATAATACTCAGAAGGACTGGTTTCTCCAGCTCCATTATAGTGATATTCAATAAACATTGAGGTATCAGGTGTAATCTGTCGTTCTCCACCTAACACTGATCGAAAATATCCACTTTCATTTTTAGGATCAACCCAGGCATTTTCAAACCATATACTTGCACCAAGAAGTGATGTTTCTAAATCAAGTCCTCCCATGTGGGCTTCTTGAAAAACTGCGACCATTGGCTTAATTTCGTATTTATCCACGGAGAATTTTATCAACCCGTATGCTGCTGAATTTTTCCTGTCAGCGTTCTCACCTAAAACCACACCAACATCGTATTGTCCCATTTCTCCAAGTTGATGACGAAAGCGGAAAGCATCAACGCCATTTCTAACCTCAGTGTCGATGGCCGTAAAGCTGAATGGTGTAAAAATGTCAGTTGGGTTAACTGTTTTGGCACTACCAAATGCTAATTGTTGCCTACCAAAAACTACACTTGAAGTATCTCCATTCCAAGTAACGGTAGCTCGATCAAAATTATGATTTAAGTAATAGTTGTCATTTTTCTTAATCACGGTTGAGTTAAAATCATCAATTCTGTAAACACGTTTTTGATTATCATAGTTTCTTAACACCTCAGAAGAGTTTATATTGCTATAAATCTGAATGACTTGATAAGAACCCTCAAGAGTGATGTTATCATTTATAGGGCTTAAAATTGAAACCCTGTTTACTTGAAATATTTCATTATTTGTCTCAGAATCAAATTTGCTCTGATAATTCAAATAGTTTAGTTTTATAAACCCACTAATATCTGTCTCTGCATAAACAGTATTTGAGATAAAATAAATCAAACAAATAACACTACTTAGTTTCATCGCTTACAATCTGACCATCTTTTAGAGTAATTAATCTCTTTGCCTTTTTCATAATGATAGGGTCGTGGGTTGAGAAAATAAAAGTTGTTCCAAATTTTTCATTCAATTCAAGCATCATATCAATAAGGTCTGTGCCTGTTTTAGAATCGAGATTTGCAGTTGGTTCGTCCGCAATAACAATATCAGGATTTGAAACCATTGCTCTGGCCACGGCCACTCGTTGCTGTTGACCACCACTCAATTGTGAAGGATAACGATTTTCCTTCCCTTCGAGACCCACACTTTTTAAATATTGTGAAACCTTACGATCTCGTTCATCTTTGTCTATATTCTGCAAAGTCATAACATATTCAACATTCTCTTTAACCGTTAATACTGGAATTAGATTGTAGGATTGAAAGATAAAACCAATATGGTCTCTTCTAAAATTTGATAACTCATTACCCGACATCTTATCAATTTCCTTATTTGATAGAAAAACGTGACCAGATGACGGAGTATCAAACCCACTCATAACATTTAAAAGAGTTGACTTTCCAGAGCCAGAAGGCCCAACAAATGCGGTAAATTCACCCCGATGAATTTCTAACTTAACATTTTTGAGTGCATTTACTTTTGTTTCCTCAGTCTCTCCAAATATTTTAGTTACATTTTTAACATCAAATATTATTTCATCCATTATAGGCTCCTTTTCATCGCTTCACTCATCTTTATACGACTGGCGTGTATTGCTGGATAAAATCCAACAATAAGAGTGAAAATAAATGTTGCTATCGGAAAAATGACAAATTGTGAGTATGTGAAAACAAAATAGATAGGCTCCTTAAAAGTAACCTGGGCAAGATCAATTCCCGTAAAATCAACGCCCCAAATTTTTAATGGAATAGCAATAAAAAGAGCTATTATTATACCTGCAATAATACTTACTAAGGAGAGTGAACCAGCTTCAGATACAATCATCAAAATAATCTCTCGTCCTTTTGTGCCTAATGCTCTAAGAACTGAAAACTCAAACATTCGCTCATAGAGGGCCATAAAAAGAGTATTAATAATTCCAAGAGCAACCAAAACAATCAGAATCATTGCAATGAGTCCTTTAAGCTGATCGACAAGGCTCATCATCCCGACAAAGCTAGAAACAATATTTTCCCAACTTTCTCCTAAATTTCCTGTCACATTAATCTTCTCCCAAAGTGAACTATGATCTTTCTGTTTTTGGCTAATATTTTTAAATTTCACTGCGATTTCATGGATATTATCTTCGATACCTAAAAGCCTTTGCCCTCTTGAAATATGGATGAATGCTGATTTTTCATCCATTTCTTTTGATCCGGCTTTAATAATTCCTGTAATACGGAAAAGCTCCTGGGAAATTTCACCAGACTTGGCTTTCGCCACCGTCACAACAACTTTATCACCCAATCTTACTGAAAGTCGTTTTTGTAAGGTGTCTCCAATAACAAGTGAGTTTTCATTGCTTACAAAATCTCCTTCAATTATTTGTTTATTAATATTGGAGACTAAAATTTCTTTATCAGGCTCAATACCGTATAGAGACACATTTTTCATGGCCCTTGGAGAAGAAATCATGGCAAATGAAATTGTTCGTTGTGAATAGGCCTTTACGTCAACGTCTGAATCTAATATTTCTTTTACTTTAGAAATATTTTGAATTTGATCTTCTATTTTCATAGAGTCACGAAATTTCGGATGATGAATTTGTCCTTCACCAACTAAGCTATTGGTGATAATTTTTATCATATTTTCATTCATTCCAGATAAAAAGCCATCAGTTATTATCATTGCCGCCAGTCCGAGACCAATAATAATGCTTGTTAGTAATGACCTTCTTTTGTTTCTAAAAATATTACGATATCCTATTTTAATGAACATCATATCAAATCTCCCTCAAGGCTTCTGAAACTCCGATTTTGGAAGACTTAATTCCTGGGTATAGAGTCGCTAGTAATGTTGTTAAAATAATAAGCAATGTTGGATAAAGGTAACTATCGAGCGAAATTTGTGCCCTTAATTCTGAGATTGTCGTTCCTGCAACTGGGATGGGCTCGGAAAAAACAATTCCATTTTTCGTTAGGTAATAGTTAAGACTCAGGGAAAAAATTAGTCCAACGGCTGTGCAAATAAGTGAAAGAAAAATTCCTTCCATTAGTATTAAACTAAATAGCTGTTTTGGAAGAGTACCAAGTGCTTTTAAAACTCCAAACTCTCTAGTTCTTTCAAGAGTGGACATAAGGATGGTATTTAATATTCCAACGCCAACCATTAATATTAAAATAAAGATACTAATATTATTTCCTCTTTGATCGGCGTTCATAGCTCGATAAAAGTCAGATTCGACAATTTGCCAAGGGCGAGCAATTAAATTTTTATCCGTGAAATGAAGATTTTGGGCAAAGTTTCTTGCCTTATTGAAATCTTTTAAATGAATTGAAAGTTCGTGGACTCGACCATATAAAGTGTAAAATTCTGCTGCTGTTTTTAATGGTAAATAAACGCGATAGTCATCTTTTCCTTCTTGCTCTGTCCCAATGATTCCGACTATTTTAAAAATATCATTTGCAATGGAACCATCGGCCCCTTGAGAAATCAGAACAATATCTTCTCCAATTTTTGCACTTAAAATTTTTGCAATTTTTTTTCCAATTATGGCCTTATAATTTGTATCGTCTTTGTCAAATGGTATGCCTTCAAATATTCTCTTATCATAGTGGGTTGCATCCATTTCCCTTTTAGGATCAATTCCCACAATCTCGGCCCCAAATGTTTTATTTTTTGAATATAGCAATGCTTCGCTATATATCCTTGGCGCAACAATACGAACTAAGTCATTTTTTTCAATTTCATTTATTCTATCATTGTAATGAGCGATAGTTTTTTGAAGAGAAGGGTTTTCAACAAAATCATTGTTAGCAACCTGGACATGGCCGGTATATTGTTCAGTGAACGCTGAGATAATTTGACCGTAAGAACCATTAACAAGAGCTAAACTCATCGAAATAAATGTATACCCACCAATCATCATCAGGGATGTCAGCAGAGTTCTTCGTTTATTCCTCAACAGATTTCTAAATGCCATTTTAAAAAGCATGACCTACCTTCTTTTTTGAAGATTGGTTAATGTAAATGTCGTGGCAGGTACATTGGCATCAAATTCAACTTCTTTGTATCGTATAATAGTTTTGTGGCCTTTTTTTGTTAAAGGTTGCAACTCCATTGTTGCGGGTATTGTCCTGTTTCCAAATTTTTTGACATCCCTATAGAATAAAATTCTTATTTTTTCGTTTCTTTCGTCAAAATATTCTTGTTTTAGAGGAAGTTCAGATTTTTTCTCAACTACTAATAAAATTTTGCCCCATAGACTTACTGTGTTTTTATGAGGAACTAGGGTTATTTCGATATTTCCATCAGACTCTTTTACATTAGTGGTTTTATAGTCTTTTATGAGCGAAGACTCTTTGACTAAATCATCGTTCGTAAAATCAGAACCCATCCATGATCCCATCATCATTGATGGTGGGACTTTTATGACTTTGTTAATTTTTGGGAAAAAGTTCCAAACATCATCTTCTCTTTTGAGCGAACTTACACCCTTGTCTTTTCTGGGCTCTTTTATTCTGATGAATGTATAATCCATTCCCTTTGTCCACATATCCATTTTCATAGTACGAGACCAGTCGGGCGTAATAACTTCCATCTCTATTTTCCCTTGACTGCCCTTGCTTCGATACAGTTCGTCTATGTTTTTTAAAATCTTATTTACGGATTCATCGGCCATTACATAATTTGACAGCACAAAAAAAGTTAAAAATATAAACGATATTGCTTTCATTTTTCTTCCTCCTCAATTGCTTGAGTTAGCATAGTTCCAAATTTTTTGGTTATGTTTCGATACGTTTTTTTATCTTTAAAAGTAAGATAGTGAACGCTTAGGCCAATAAAGTAGAGATCAATGACTCTTACGATGTTTTTTAATTTTGCTGGAGTTAGCTTTAAATTAAAAAAATGTGTCATTTTTTCTGACCAAGCAGTAAAACTATTCTCAAATAAATTCTTGATTCGAGTTTTGTATTCTTCTTTATGGTTGCTTTGAAGTATAAAATAAAAGAGCGTCGTTACTATTTCAGGAGCTTCATCAAGAAGTTGCATTGTGTACTTACCCGTGTATTCAATATATCCTTTAAAGGATTTAAAAGCAGTTGGGTCTAAATCTTCTTCAAATTGAAGAATTAAAGTGTCAAGCATAAAGAGATAAAGGTCATCCATCTGTGAGAAGTGATGAAAAATAACACCTTTGCTGACGCTTGCAACTTGAGCAATTTTATTAGCCGATAGTTCAGAGAACCCCTCTTCACGAATAATTTTAAATGCTGCTTCGAAAATAAGCTTTTTGGTCTTTTCAGACTTATCTTTTCTTAACTTCATTAGTCTATAATAAAACAAACCGACCGGATGGTCAATAAAATATTCTGTATTTTTTTGAAAACTATATGAGAAGAGGTTTTAATGCCGCTGAAAGGAGGAACATCACTTTTGCAACCATTTTGAGAATTAGTAGCGTCCTTCAACTTCATCCGAAAGAGCTATGGGATCAACTGTAAAACTGGTCAAAGCAGCTAGATACAAACGTCAACTGGAATATGTTCTTGTATGGACTTGGGTATAATCGGCAAGTTGATTGTCGAGCATTTTTCATAAAGAAGATTGCTGTTGCCATTTGAAGTCACTAAAATTGACTTCGACTCAATTTTCATTTTTTCTACAAAATCTATTCCACTGATTTCTAGGTGTTTTAGATCGTTATCAATAAGCAAGATATAGTCTTCATCATTTTTTTCTAAATCTGAAATAATTTTTCTGGCGGCTTTTATCGTCCTTCCGTGCAATACCTTAATGGAGTTTTTTGCTATTTCAGAATTTTCAAATTTATTCTTCCAAAGTTTATGAACAAGAGGGTCATCATCAACGACAACGATAGTCATTTCAGGAGCAAAGGTTAATCTTGTAGGAAATAAATAATTTTCTTCTGAGGTAGGCAGCGATATTTTAATTGTTGTTCCTAAATTGAGTTTTGATGATACCTTTAGGGTTCCTCCCCATCTTTCTAAGTCTTCAATAGCCGAAGCAAGTCCGATTCCAGAGCCACCATTTTTTCCAATGGATACACCTCTTCTTCCTATCTTTTCCAGAGTTTCACTGTCCATTCCATTGCCGTCGTCTTCAATTTGAATGCTTAACATATCGGCTCTTCTCGGTTTGAAGTGGGAAGCAGCGCAGCCCGACCAATTTAATTAAGCAAGCATAAGTCCTTTTTCTGATAAAATTAATTCACCACAAACAATTTTATTAGGAGAAAAAACTTATGCTTAACTCAAAAGCTACCAACTTTTTAACTCTTCCGGAACTAGTTTTTACTAAAGAATCCTCACAGTTTAAAAACACCTTAAGATTACATTGTAAAAAGACCACTAAAGAAGAGTATTGCCCAAAATGTGCCACCAAATCTACAACCTGTTACGATAAAAGAAACGTATCCATAAAAGATACACCGATTAGAGACAAGACTGTTTATCTTAAAATTCAAAAAAGAAGATTCTTTTGCAAGTCATACAAGAAACCTTTTACCGAACCAATTCAAGGAATTATAAAAGGTAGAAGAACAACTAACCGCTTTAGAAAGCATCTGTTTTGGTGCGCTACTCACTTTGATAACCTGAAAAATGTTCAAGCTAAAAACTCATGCTCAAGTTGGATGGTTTATAAATCTTTTTATGAACATGCTGATCTAGAAGTTAGAAAACTACAAAATCCTTGGGGAAAAACAATTGGAATTGATGAGCATTCTTTTATTCGGAATAAAAAGTTTGGGCATAAAGAATTCGCTTCGGTTTTTGTCGATTATAATAAATCTAGAGTTAGAGAAGTTGTCTATGGTCGCTATGGCTCTGATTATTGGGCTGATGATAACCTAACATCAATACCAGGAAGAGAGAATGTCAAAAATGTTATTATAGATTTTGCTCCTTCAATGAGAACTTTTGCTAAAGAGTTTTTTCCAAATGCTAAAATCATTGCAGATAAGTTCCATCTTGTTCGTCTGGCCAATCATGCTGTTAATACCAAGAGGCTTGAAGCTTTAAAAGATCCTAAAAGTTATTTATCTAAAAACAGAAAGAGTCCTCTTCGAAAAATGCTTTTAAAGAATGGAAAGAAGCTTCACTTCCATGAACAAAGAGCACTGATGTTTACTTTTGATTTTCATAGAGAGCTAGAAGCTTGCTACAGAGTTAAAGAAATGATTCATAACTTATATGAGATCCGAGGTTATAAAAGAGCTTCAAAGGCTTTGACAAGGATAACAGACTTCATAGCAAGTCTAAAAATAGATACACTGAAACCACTTAGAAAAACCCTAATGGGTTGGCGATCAGAGATACTAAATTATTTCAAACGAAGAGTAACAAATGGAAAGACCGAAGGCTTTAATCGAAAAGCAAAGCTTATTCAAAGACAAGCTTACGGTTTTAAGAAGTTTAGTAACTACCGTTTAAAGCTTATTTATTTGAGTAGATAATTTAGGCGTGCATTTTTGCAAATCTACAACTTCTTAGAAAGTTATTGGATAGCTGTATTTTATTTTGATAAATGTTATACTAAATTCAACCGATTAACTTTAAGGTGAAGATATTTTTTAAGAAAGTAAATTTTGTATTGCTTGAGTTAGATTAAGGTTTCGTATTTTACCCACCATCAAACGATTAGACCCGGTCTTTTGCGGCTGCGGGTTTGGCAACACCAACCAAATATGAAGTTCCTAACTCTGGTGATGGAACCAGACATGGAAAGTATAAGGGCGGTGTGAAGGTTCGCTATGATGTGAGTGGCGTTCCTTTTACCAGACACGATATGCGAAGAGGCTTTAATGCTGTTGCTGAGAAAGCTGGAATGGAGCTGAAAGAACGATGTGCAGTTTTAGGCCATAATCCTGTTGTTAACCAAATTCACTACGGTGGAGAGAAACAAATTGACCATGAAAAAATAGCTCGTAAGGTTAACGAGCTATCAGATTCAGTGCTTGATTTTGATTCTTATAGAAACCGAAAAATAAGTTAAAAATGGTGCGCCGGAAAGGACTTGAACCTTCACATCTTTCGATATACGCCCCTCAAGCGTACGTGTCTACCAATTCCACCACCGGCGCGCACTAGACTTATTGAAAAGTGTGTCTACCAAAACGGAAAATACACTTTGTTACTATTTTGTTACCAAGCCATTTTCACAGTTAGTTACACGATTTGCGAACTTCTGTAAATCATCGACTTTACTGGAGATTTGGCTTGTTACCAGAAAAGTCTGTAAATACCTCGCACAATGCCCTCAACCATGCGTGTCTACCATTCCACCACCCGTGCTTATGAGATATAAAATTTAATGTAATATTAGCCATTTATCAAGTCAAAAATAGGAAAAAATGGTCTTATTTAGTCTGCTAATTACCTAGATTTGCTTAGGAACTAGAAATCGGGGTACAATAATAATTGTGGAGGTCCTTATGATGAAGGCACTTGTCTTGGATGCAACCTACTATCCCGTCCAGCTGATAGACTGGAGGAAGGCCATGATCCTGTTTTTTACGGATCGGGCAGAAGTTGTCGACTATCACGATGATATAGAAATCCGATCCACTTCCGAATCCTTCAAGCTCCCTAAAGTTCTCAGACTCTTCACCAAAATAAATACCCTCACTCATGTTAAATTTAATCGTCTCAATGTTTTTCATAGAGATAAATTCCAGTGTCAGTATTGTTATAAGAAGTTTAGGGAGAGTGAACTTACACTTGATCATGTAATGCCTAAGTCTCGAGGTGGTCTTACTAATTGGACTAATATTGTAGCAAGTTGTCATACTTGTAATAATAAAAAAGGACCAAGAACTCCAGAAGAGTGTAATTATAAACTTTTAAATAAGCCAATAGAGCCTAAATGGACTCCTATGATGGCATTTAAATTGAGCAATCTGGAAAAGATCATCTTTAAAGATTGGTTTTTTCGTTAATTACACACTTGCTTGAATTCCATAGATTATTTAGGTAAATTTTCTGTATGAAATTATTCATACTCTGTTTCTTAACAATTTCGTACTCAATGGGCGCTGATATTTTATTTATCGGTGATTCACATACTGCTGGTCCTTTTGGAAAGTTATTGCATAAAGAACTAGCTAAGTCCCATAATGTGACAACTCTTGGACATGCTTCAAGTGCACCAATTCATTGGATGAGTGATGAAGTGTTTAAACTCTCAGGTGGCGTATTTAATGAGCTAAAAAACCATGGTGTTATTTATAAAAATCCCACACCAACTCATTGGCGTGAAAAGGTTATTGTTCCAAAATTTTTGCCGCTCTTAGAGGACACTGCTTATCATAGTGCTTGGAAAGGTAATGCTTTTAAACCAAGTCATATTATAATTGCCCTAGGTGCTAATGATGCTCGCTCAATTAGTGATGAGAATGGAAATATTAGAGCGACTACTTATGAGCTCAGACAAAAAGCAATTATCGATATGCTCGATGCTTTAAATATTCCATGTGCATGGATTGGTCCTCCTAATGGAATTAAAAAACCAGCAGCTAATCAAAACGTCCTTTATACTTATCTAGAAGAATCAGTTATTGGTAAATGCGAGTTTATGAGCTCAAATCATTATATTGTGCGAGGCTGTGATGGGGTTCATATGAACTGCCCAAGTGAGATGGATAACGCTCGAAAATGGGTGCAGGAAGCATTTCTATTTATTCAAAATAAATTACTCCAATAAAATTCATTTTTCTTAATTGAACTCTTTTCCCTCTTGACCTGTTCTTAACATTTTATATTATAGAAGTTCAGGGAGGAATTTAGTTTGCGCACGTTAGTCTTATTTATTTTAGTTTCTAGTTTTTCACTTTTATTATCTTCAAATGCTTATGCAAAGGTAATTCAAATTTTACATACAAATGATCTTCACTCATTTTTAACCGGTGTTAAGCCATCTCTTGGTGGATACTTTAGAATTAAAACGGCCATTGATACCTTAAAAGCAAATGCGGCTAAAAAAGGTATTGAAACTCTTATTCTTGATGGTGGAGATTTTGGTGAAGGATCATACTTATTTTTACATAATGGAGGAATTGATTCTTTTATGGCCTTTGATAAATTAGGTGTCGATGCGGCAGTCCTTGGAAATCATGATTATATGTTTGGTGGTCCCATACTAAGTGAACAATTAATTAAAAGTGGTTTGAAAACTAAAATACTAGGGGCGAATATTGTTCATACTGATGAAATGCGCTTAAAAGGTCTCTTAAAAGCAGATGCAAAATTTACTCGTGGTGGTAAGAAAATTTATGTATTAGGTCTAACAACACCTTTACCTCATTTTATGTATGCCCTAAGACCAGGAGTTATTTTACCTGAAGCACCTGTAAGTCGTGCTTATACTAAAGTTGCAAAACAAAATGGTCACGATCTAGTGATAGCCTTAACTCATATTGGCTTAAATGCTGATAAGAAATTAGTTCGTAAAGATCCTAATATCGATCTCGTTATTGGTGGTCACTCTCATACACGCTTAGACGAGGTTGAGTATGAAAAGAACTCAAATGATGAAATGATTCCTATTGTTCAAACAGGTGCACATGGGATTGCACTTGGTAGAATTATGATTGATCTAAATGTGGGAGAAAGGCCTAAAATACTTGAATATAATTTAGTGGATATGAATCAATATATAGCTCGTGACCCAGAAGTATTAAACACTGTTCTAGAGATGGAGCGTAAGGCCCAGAATGCTCTTAGTGGAGGTCGTTGGAGGGATGAAATCGTTGACTCTGAAATAGAACTTGCAGGATATGAAAATGGTCATGTGAATACTGGGGATGGATGTTGGTTGAATCATATTGGTAAATTAATTCAAGAAGAAAGTGATGCTGATGTAGGTTTATTTCTTTCTTCATTTTTAGGAGAGAAAATAAAAAAAGGAAAGATAACTTACGGTGATATTATTCGTAATTTTCCACATATAAATAGGTATGGACAACCAGGCTGGGAGATTATGAAAATTAAGCTTTCCGGTTGGCAAATTCTTTCTCTAATGACTGGAGTTATTAATGTGGATCTTTTTAAGGAATATGTGGTTTTTGGTGGTCTAGAATATAATACCTTTAGATTTCCTGATGTAATTCCTTGGGTTGGTGGAAAAACATTTTTTACTAAGTTTAAAATCAACGGAAAACGCTTAAAGTTTAAGAAAAAATATGAAGTAGCACTGCCATTTGAATTAAAAGTCATGTTAGAAGGACTTCTTTCTAAGAAACATGTGGGTTATTTAAATTTAAATGAGGTGCGTAATAATTATTACCTGTGGGAAATGGCCGATACATATCTACAAAAACAAGAAAAACTAGAATGTTTATAAGGAATCTATAGTACTTATACGTTTTTTTGTAATATCCTTTACCTTATGCACACTTAAAATGAAGGGAAGGAAGTATGAAGAAAAAAATTCTAATCATTCTATTGGTAATTCTAGCATTTGGTGCATTTAAATTCTTTGGGCTTAATCAGTACTTTACACTTGAGTATATAAAAGAAAACCAAAATGTTTTTGCAAAATTTTATGCAGAAAATACTGTACTTACAAGTCTGGTTTATTTTGTAATTTATATTATAAGTACAGCATTATCAATTCCTGGGGCAACTGTATTGACTCTTTTAGGTGGTGCAATCTTTGGACTAGGTTATGGTCTTTTATTAATCTCCTTTGCTTCTAGTATTGGTGCCACTCTTGCTTTTCTTTTATCTCGAACACTTTTACGTGAAACAGTTGAAAAAAAGTTTGCTAGTAAAATTAAAAAGCTTAACCAAGGTGTTGAAAAAGAGGGAGCATTTTACCTTTTTACTTTAAGACTTGTTCCCATCTTTCCTTTTTTCTTAATTAATCTTGGAATGGGACTTACCCGTTTAAAGACAGTAACTTTTTATGCGGTTTCTCAGCTTGGGATGCTGCCTGGTACAGCTGTTTATGTGAATGCAGGGGTACAACTTTCTCAAATTGATAGTTTAAAGGGAATTATTTCATTTGATGTCTTAGGCTCATTTGTATTATTAGGGTTATTTCCCATAATTGGGAAAAAATTTGTGGAGTTTTTAAATGCTCGCAAAGTATATAAAGACTATAAAAAACCAAAGCACTTTGATTATAATATGGTGGTCATTGGTGCAGGGAGCGCTGGACTTGTAACTGCTTATATTAGTGCTGCTATTAAATCAAAAGTAGCTTTAATTGAAAAAAATAAAATGGGGGGAGATTGTTTAAATACTGGCTGTGTTCCCTCAAAGGCCTTAATTAAGAGTGCAAAGGTCAAACACCAAATTGAACAAGCTCAAAAATATGGAGTTAATGTTGAAGGTAAGGTGAGTGTTGATTTTGCCAAGGCGATGGAACGTGTACAAAATGTTATTTCTAAAATTGAACCACACGACTCAGTTGAGCGTTATACTGACTTAGGAGTTGAGTGTATTAGTGGAAGTGCAAAAATAATCTCTCCCTGGGAAGTTGAAGTAAATGGAAAGGTATTAACTACTAAGAATATTACGATTGCTACAGGTGCAAGCCCATTTGTTCCTTCTATAAAAGGAATAGAAAATATAGATATCTTAGTTTCAGAAAACCTATGGAATATAAGAGAGCTCCCAAATGATCTTATTGTCTTAGGAGCAGGTCCAATTGGGCTTGAGATGGCACAAAGCTTTAATCGTTTTGGTTCAAATGTCACAGTTATTGAAATGGGAGAGCGAATTTTATCTAAAGAGGATACTGATGTTGCAAGTCTTGCTACTGATTTTTTAAGAGCTGAAGGTGTAAATATTTATACTCAACATAAGGCGGTAGAATTTATCAAAAGAGATGATAAAGATATTTTAGTTTGTGATTTTAATGGTGAAAGAAAAGAATTTAGCTTTGATAAAGTCCTCGTTGCTGTTGGGAGAAAAGCAAATATAAAAGGCTTTGGTGCAGAAGAATTAGGCATTAGGATTAGAAATAATGGCACAATTGAAGCAAATGAGTACTTACAAACAAATTTTCCAAATATTTATGTTTGTGGAGATGTAACTGGTCCTTTTCAGTTAACTCACACTGCTTCTCATCAAGCCTGGTATTGTGCTGTAAATGCTCATTTTTCACCTCTTAAAAAGTTTAAAGTTGATTATTCAGTTATACCTTGGGTGACTTATTTAGATCCTGAAGTTGCGACTGTGGGTAAAAATGAATTACAATTACAAACAGAAGATGTCCCATATGATATTACAAAATACGGAATCGATGATCTTGATCGTGCTATTGCAGATGGAAGTGATCATGGCTTTGTAAAAGTTTTAACAAAGAAGGGAAGTGATAAGATATTAGGTGCGACAATTATTGGTGTTGGTGCAGGTGAGTTAATTACTGAGTTTGTAACTAATATGAAGCACGAGAAAGGCCTTAACGCTATTTTAGGCACAATTCATAGTTATCCAACGATGAGTGAGGCCAATAAATTTGCAGCAGGAAATTGGAAAAGGGCCAATGCTCCTGAAAAGGCGCTGCAGTATCTAATGAAATTTCATAAGTGGAGAAGATCTTAATGAAGTATTGGTTTTTAATTATTCTATCATTTAATACATTTGCATTCGATCAGACTTATAAGAAGTGGGATAAATTTTTACAAAATTACACCCTTAAAAAAGGTAAGCAAACCTTAGTTAAGTATAGTGAAATTAAAGAAGATGAGCTTAAAGAGTTATTATCTGAATTTGAGAGTATTACCAAAGAAGAATTTGCTAGTTTTAGTGAAAATGAAAAATTAGCATTTTGGATCAATGCCTATAATGCTTATACGATTCAATTAATTAAAAAAAACTATCCAGTAAAATCAATTAAGGATTTAGGATCATTATTTAGCTCTCCTTGGTCTAAAGAATTTATTCCCATTATGGGAAAGACCATGTCCTTAGATAATATTGAGCATGATACTATTAGAAAGAACTATAAAGAGCCTCGTATTCATTTTGCTGTTAATTGTGCTTCTCTTGGTTGTCCATCTTTATATCAACGTGCATTTACAGGAGCAAAGCTGGAAAAACAATTAAGCGAAGTTGAAGATCATTTTCTTAATAATAAAGAAAAGAACTTAATGAAAGGCAATATTCTCTATCTTTCTAAAATATTTGATTGGTATGGGGATGACTTTGAAAAGTTCGGTGGACCAAAACAATACTTTGAAAGAAAATTTGAGTTTAAAGTCAGTGATATTGAATTTCTTGATTATGATTGGAAGCTTAATGATGCTAAGTAATTTGAAACCATATTATAATTATATGGAGTCAGTACTTCCAATTTAATAAGTGTCACTTAAGCACTAGGTGCAATAAAGTCTAAATGAACACTATGTGATTTTAATAGCTTAAATAGAAAATCTACTTTTTTATTTTGGCACGCTACTTGTAAAGATTGCTGTATACACAACCAAAATGGAATTTGGTGACAACAGTAACTTTAGGGGAAAGTCACATGAAAAAAATTATGTCTATTGTATCGTTAGTAGTTGCCACTCATTCATTTGCGGCAGTTGATTGTAAACCATTTAATGAAGATGTGAAAATTGCACAAAGTGTTGTTGATAATTTTCAGTTTGAAGTGCAGAAGCTGCATGACAAGCTTTATAATATAGAGGGCCACATCACGGATAAAATGAGGCTGCTTGACCCAATAACATCTGATATTAGTATGACTCATTCGATGCTTGATAGTTTAAAAGGACAAAAACAAGACATCAGACAGTCACTTAATAGCTTGCAGGCACAATTAGATCAAGATCTTCAAGAAGAAATGAGTTTAACCGCTCAAATTTCAAACTTAGAGGTTCAAATAAATAATATGTCTTCACGTGATCCATCAAGAAGAAACTTAATGCGTGAAAAGAATCGTATGAAAAAAGTTTTAGAAATGGTTCAAAGCTCAATTGCTCAAAAATCTTCTGCTATAAACCCTATGCGAGCTAATTTAAATCAAATTAAAAACCATATCTCTCAAAAAGAAAGCAAACTAATTCAGCTTGAACAAGACAAAGTAATAATTGAAAATCAAAAACCAAAGCTTTCTGCACTAATGAACTCTAAGCAAAACCTTATTCAGGATATTGCAAATCAAGATCAGATAGCACAGATGAATTTGGATAAGCTTGATGAGGCCATTGAGAAGCAATTAATGTGTAAGACATATACTGTGAAGTACGATCTTTCATTAAG
>CAJXHA010000021.1 GCA_913053615.1 uncultured Bacteriovoracaceae bacterium
AAGGTCAAGGGCGAATCAATCGTATTGAAGGTGGGGTTTTACTTTGTTCTTATATTGCTTACACTACTTATTTAATATCAACTGTTACAAAATAATGGAGGGAAAATGAAAGAGCTTCCAAATAATGTTCAAGTCTATAAGCAAACACCCACATTTAATCAAGATACTGTACCAATAGGATTATTGAAAGCTCACACAACCAAGGCCGGAACTTGGGGGAAAATTTGTATTAATAAAGGTAAACTTTTGTATACGATAGAGGCTGAGCCTTATGAATCTATTGAGCTGTCTCCATCTACGTATGGAGTTGTAGAGCCAGAAATTCCACATCATATAAAACCAATTGGTGAAGTAGAGTTCTATGTTGAATTTCTAAAAGAAAATTAAATCATCTAGACCACTAAACCGAATAGCAATATAATAAAGATCGTTTGTACTACTTTAGGTGGCAACAATGTTAAGAGCGATTTGAACCTTTGTGGCTATTTTGGCTACACTGCCGGTTGAAAACTCAATGATAATGGAATGTTACACCTCCACCACTACGTAGATGGAGACAGCTCAATAAATTCAGTATTTTAGAAAGAAAAACATCGTCCGAAACGGACGTGGTAGACGATGTTTAACTTTTGAACTGGAGAGAATTAATGGGATTTTATGTAAGAGCCTTATCGAATAAGAAGAAAGAACCAAAGTGGAAAATTCAATATGTTTCCTACGCCAAGGCAGATTGTAAAAAATTGAAATCGACAAAGAAGGAGTGGGATCTCCATAAGGATAGGTGGAGGCCTTTAGGATTTTTTCCCACTATGAGTTTAGAACAAGCGAGATCAAGAGCAAAACAGCTGAATGCAATTAATAAAATTAAAAAACAAGAAGAGCGAGTTCAAAAACTGAAAGAGGAAGAAGTTCAACTTCATATTAGTAATAATGCATTTTTACCTCATGAGTTTGTGGAAGAGTTTGAAAGAAGGTTCATAAGATATAGAGACAGCGAAACGAAGGAAGGCAGAAGAAAGGTTATCCGTGCTCATGTTATTTGGAGGGCTTCTCAAAAAATGATTGTTCATCTTAAGATTGACCCAATGGAGTGGTTTGAAAGAAGGTATGAAGTATATGATTATTTTTATCAACAAAGTTTTAGTATCTCTTATTGTAGAAAAATTCTAAATATTGCAAATCTTTGGGGATATTTCATCTGTAAGAAACTTGGAAAACCATATTTGCCAATAGATAATCCAAGAGGTTATGAAAGACAACGAATTGTAGATAATTATTTTGACCAAAATAAAAGTAAAAAATCCAAAACCTTAAATCCAGAAAAGCTAAATTCCGTAAGAGGTGAGTTTTCAAATGAAAACTTTAATTGGTTGTATCTATCAGTTTGGTTTGGGCTTAGACCAAAAGAAATTGATAATACTAAAAGTGATGATCTATGGAGAGTCGAAACACTTCAAGCTGGATTAAAAGTTCTATGGCTTTATCAAACAAAGTTAGTTGCCATTCCTAAAGAAGAAAGATGGAAAGGCATACCTGTTATTCATGATGAACAAAAGTTTGCTCTAAAAATCTTGGAGTCAAAAAACTTCAAGCGTCCACATCATCAGAAAATAAAAGAAGTACTTGGGAATTCTTTTCAACTATATGGAGGAAGAAAAGGATTTGTTGATCTCATGTTACAAAAAGGTCATCAGCTAGAGGCAATTTCACAATGGATGGGGCATTCAACCTTAGGGAGAACTTGGAGAGATTACAAAGATCGTAGGGATATTTTATTCTCACTACCGGCTTAAAGTGATCAAAATAGAGTTAGCCTTGTTATTAAAGGTTTTGTGCCTAAAAAATAGGTATTATTACCTATCAAAGAGGTTAATCTTGAATGAGTGTTAAATTATTTTCAATAATATCAGTTAGATATAAAACATTTAGTTTAGTTTAGTCGTAATTTCAGTTTTAATAATTCTTAAAAATCTACTACTTTAAACCGAAGACAGTTTATGATAGAATTAACTTCAGAGTAAATGGAGCTGGAATTATGTCTAAATTAAACCAAGTACTGTTAGATTGGAAGGCCGGTGATGTTCATGGACTGCGCTGGTTTGACGAAAAAGGAATTGGCCAAAGAGAGGCTTTTTCATACTTTGAAAATGGCTATCTTGAAAAGATAGGGCCAGGCGTATTTAAGCGTAAAGGTGATGGCCTTAGTCCATACGGGCTAGTTCGTTTTATACAAGAAGAGCTTAATCTTAAAGTACACCTTGCTGGTAGATCAGCATTAGAATCTCATGGGCACTCTCATTATCTATCATTAGGGGATAAGAAGTTAGTTCACCTATTGAGCTATGAAATAAAGTCTATACCAAAATGGTTAATGAGCTTAGATAAGGAATTTAAAATAGCCTTTAAAAAATCAAGTTTATTAAGTCATGAGAATTTCCTTACTGAAGTTGAAAATAATGGATTTGCTGTTAAGGCTTCTTGTAGAGAATTAGCAATACTAGAGTTTATAGAAAATTTAGATCTTTCAAATGGACTTGAAACTGCACAGAACTATACAGAGTCTTTAGTGACATTAAGAAAAGACGTTTTACAAAAAGTATTGGAAGAAAGTAAGTCAGTTAAGGTTAAACGTGTCTTTTTATATCTTGCTGAAAAAGTTAATATACCAAGCTTTAAAGATCTGAATTTATCTAAAGTTGATTTAGGTAAAGGAAAAAGAGTGATCGTTGAAGGTGGGGAGTTGAATAAGAAATATCAAATAACTGTGGATCGAACATACGAGGAGAATCCATTTTGAAAAATCAAGAATACAAGAAAACGGTAGATCTATTACTAGATATATTGCCCTTTGCCCTTGAAGACGAAAGAGTTGCCCTCAAAGGTGGAACGGCCATTAATCTTTTTCATCGAGATTTTCCAAGATTTTCAGTTGATATAGATCTTTGTTACTTACCTCTAGAGAGCAGAGATGCCACATATAAAAACTTGCATGAAATTCTGCAAAATATTAAGAATCATTTAGAAAACAAGCTAAAACTTAAAGTGAACACAAGCAGTCCCTTAAATGGAAAAAAAGAAGCAAAGCTAATAGCGATAAAAGATGGAGTAGAAGTTAAAATAGAGCCTAATTTTATTTTAAGAAGTAGTTTGTTTGATACTCAAGATATTGAGCTTTCAAAAAAAGCTCAAAAGGAATTTGAAAAATTAGTCACAGTAAGGTGTCTTAATATTGCAGATACATTTGGCGGTAAAATATGTGCTGCACTAGATCGTCAGCACCCTAGAGATTTATTTGATGTGAAAAACCTTTTTGATAATGAAGGAATAACGGCAGATGTAAAAGACTCTTTTATATTTTATCTAATTTCACATAATAGATCTATTAATGAACTATTAAATCCTAACTTTAAAGATATTGAAAAAGAATATAAAAATGAATTTGTCTCAATGGCCAAGGTTGATGTTCCTTTAGATGAATTATTAGAAGTTAGAGTGCGACTTGTTCAAGGTATAAAAAGTGCTCTTACTGAAAATGATAAAAGTTTTCTTATTAGCTTTGTTTCAAATAAGCCAGATTGGAGTCTTGTAAGAGATGACAAAATTAAAGACTTTCCTTCAGTAAAGTGGAAAATTTTGAATCAAGAAAAATTAGAACTAAAGGATAAAGTTAAACATAAAAACTATGTTGATAGTTTGAAAAATTTATTGAAATCATAAATAAGCTAAGCTGGTTTAACCAACTTAGCTTATAATTTCAAATCCAGCTTCATTGATAATCTTTCTAAGTTCATTCTCTTCTAGAGTTGAATTTACAGATATCTCAGAGTTTTCTAAGTTTCCGGTTACTTGAGATTTATCATCTTTCTCTAGTATGCCATCTTTAATGTTTGCGATACAGCTTTTGCAATGTAAGTCTTTGATTTTAAATGTCGTCATTTGATCTCCTTCCTTATTCCTTAATATAGATTGTACTCCTTCCCCCAAGGGGAGAGTCAAATTACTTGTTGACCTTCCCCTTTGGGGAGGGTTTATGATACATAATAGAAAGGAGACTATGTTATGCAAAAGATTGATATAAAAATAGAAGGAATGACTTGTGCATCATGCGTAGGCCGAGTTGAAAAAAAACTTAAGTCAAATGAATATATTTCTGAAGTTTCTGTTAATTTAGCAACTGAAAAAGGGCAAGTTCAATACAATGAATCTAAAGTAAAATCAGAGGATATTATATCGCTGATCAAAGATGCTGGTTATGAAGCTTACTTAGTTACAAAGAACTCAAGTCAGACTTCTCAAAAGAATAAAGAAGAAAAATTAAGAACCGAGAGAAATACTTTAATTTTCTCTTCAGTTTTAACGATACCTTTAGTAATCCCAATGTTTTTCATGCTATTTGGTGTCAATTTTCATATTAATGCTTGGGTACAACTCCTATTAGCAACACCAGTTCAATTCTACATAGGTGCAAGGTTTTATAGGTCGGCATGGGGAGCTTTAAAAAATAAGAGTGGTAACATGGAGTTACTTGTAGCTATTGGTACAAGTGCAGCTTATTTCCTAAGCTTATATCTTGTTCTAAAAAATTTAGAACACCTTCATCACAAAACAGTTCATTTATACTTTGAGAGTTCGAGTGTGATTATTACTTTGATTCTTCTTGGAAAGTACATGGAATCTAAGGCCAAGATGCAAACGACAGAAGCGATCAGAGCACTTCAAAAACTAAGACCTGAAACGGCAAATATTGAAACCAAAAATGGTGAAATAGTTGAGACAAACATCAATGAAATCTCTGTTGGAGAGATAGTAGTAATTAAGTCTGGAGAAAGAGTCCCATTAGATGCTGAGATAATAGATGGGGAAACAGAAATTGATGAATCAATGGTTACTGGTGAGAGTATCCCTGTTTCAAAGAAAGTGGGAGATACTGTAGTTGGAGGATCAATTAACGCAGATGGAATAATTAAGGCTAAAGTTAGTTCTATTGGTGCTGAGACCGTTTTGTCCAAAATCATTAGGCTGGTTGAAGAGGCTCAAGCTGAAAAAGCTCCAATTCAAAGGATTGTTGATAGAGTAAGTTTTTATTTCGTTCCCATTGTCGTTGTAATAGCAGTAATTACATTTGGTTTAACATTTTTGCTACAATCAAATGTTGAGGTTGCAATCCTAAATGCTGTTGCTGTTTTAGTAATTGCCTGCCCTTGTGCTCTTGGGCTTGCAACTCCGACCTCTATAATGGTTGGGACAGGGCAAGCTGCTAAGTCTGGGATTCTAATTAAAAACTCAGAAGCATTAGAACTGGCTCATTCTATAAATGTTGTAGCGTTTGATAAGACGGGGACTTTAACCGAAGGAAAACCAGTCGTTAATGAAATTAAATATTTTGATAAAAGCTCGGAGTTTATAGATAGTCTTTTATTAAGTATTCAATCCAATAGTGAACACCCTCTAGGGAAAGCTTTGGTTATCTATTTAAAACAAAAAGGTGTCAGAAAAATTGAAGTATCTGGCATTAAAACTCTAAGAGGAAAAGGAATAGAGGCAATAGTTAAGGAGGAAAAGTATTTAATTGCTAGTAAGAAAGCTTTAACGGAGGTGGATCTACCAGATGATATTAAGAATTTTATTACAGAAAAAGAAAATTCTGGTGAAACTGTTTCAGTATTAATTGAAGATAGTGAAAATAAAGTGCTTTGCGCTTTTAGTTTTATAGATAAGCTAAAAGATAATTCTAAACAAACAATTCAAGAATTAAAGAACTTAGGTGTTAAGCCTATTCTAATCTCTGGAGACAATAAAGGAAGTGTAACTAAAGTTGCTTCTGAGTTAGAAATTGAAGAGTTTTTTTATGAAGTTCTTCCAGAAGAGAAGTCTAAAGTTATAAAAGAGCTGAAGAAAAAGTATAAAATTGTATCGATGGTAGGAGATGGTGTAAATGATGCTCCTGCATTAGCACTGAGTGATGTTGGTTTTGCGATGTCAACTGGAACTGATGTGGCCATGCATAGTGCAGAGATTACTTTAATGAGAGGTAATCCACTTCTTATTCCTGATGCTATTTCAATTTCAAATGCTACTTATAGTAAAATTAAGCAAAATCTTTTTTGGGCATTCTTTTATAATATTGTAGGAATTCCACTTGCTGCATTTGGCTTTTTAAATCCAATGATTGCAGGTGGAGCCATGGCCTTAAGTTCAGTAAGTGTATTAAGTAACTCACTGCTATTAAAAAGATGGAAGCCAAAGTCTGGAGGGCAATAATGAATATCGGAGAGGTTGCAAAGATAAGTGGTGTTTCAGCGAAGATGATAAGAAAATATGAGGACTCAGGTTTAGTTCCGAAGGCTAAGCGTAACGTATCTGGCTATAGAAGTTATTCTGAAAATGATGTGCACTCTTTTAGATTTATTAAAACAGCTAGATCTCTTGGGTTTTCTTTAAAGGATATTAAAGAGTTATTGAGTCTTTGGAAGAATAAGAAGAGGGCCAGCTCTAATGTGAAGAAAATAGCTCAAATACATATAGAGCAATTAGAATTAAAAGTTAATGAGATAAATACAATGCTCAATACTTTAAAACATCTTACAAAAAATTGTCATGGAGATGATAGGCCTGAATGTCCAATTTTAGATTCACTTAGTGAGTAATTATAATAATGTGTAGAAAACTACACATTGTATAAGTATTTTCTAGCTTATCAATATACCTCGTAAGGGTATAGTGATATTGTCTGTATACAATTAACTTGAATGGGGTTTTTTATGCGTTTTATCGTGATACTAATTTTACTATCTAGCTTTAGTGTTCTTGCGAAAGATAGGTTTTATGAATTAAATATTGAAAACAAAAGTATATCTGTCGATGGAGAGTTGTTTCATAACAAGTTCCTTGTTAATGGGTCATTACCTGCACCGACATTAGAATTTATTGAAGGTGAAACTGCTGTAATCAAAGTTATTAATCATACGGAAAAAAAAACATTAATTCACTGGCACGGCTTACTAATAAAAAATGATCAAGATGGTGTTCCATATGTAAACTCACTACCAATTGAGCCTAAATCAGAAAAAATTTATCGTTTTAAGTTAATCCAAAATGGAACCTATTGGTATCATTCTCATGTGATGTTTCAAGAAGAGGATGGTTTGTATGGAGCATTCATTATCTACCCAAAAAACTATGAAAAGAAAGCTCTTGAAAAAGAGATTGTTTTATCCGACCTTTCTCATGAATCCGGTGAAACAATCCAAAAGAATATTAAAAAACAAGGGGAATACTATGATGTTTTTAAGGGAACTGTTCAATCGTGGTTAGAAGCATTTCGAAGTGGCAATGCTCTAACTAAATGGAGAAATAGCTTACAACGCATGGAGGGGATGGATTATGCAGATATTGCTTATGATAAATTTCTAGCTAATGGAACTTCTAGACTTAAAGTTTTTGATAATATTAATCGTAAAACTAAGGTTAAGCTAAGGTTAATTAATGGCTCAGCTACAAGTATATTTAAAATTACCTACGGTGGAGAGTTTATAACGGTCATTGGTGCTGATGGTTTACCTGTTGAGCCTGTACGAGTTAGATCTCTTCCAATTAGTGTTGCTGAAACTTACGACATAATTCTTAATTATGAACCAGGAAATACACATGAACTAAAGGTAACTTCAATAGATAACTCAGGTAAAAGTTCAATCCATATTGGACAGGGGGAATTATTAAAAGCACCAGATATGTATTGGGAACATCCAATAGGTGTCACGATGGGGGAAATGATGGGCATGAAGGAAATGAGCTTTTTCTCTGAGCTAGCAATGAATTATAAAAATGAATTTAAAGATATTCCTAACGATATGTCATATGAGTTGTCGGATGAATATAGCCTTCCAAGTAATGATCTCTTAATGCCTATGATGTCAAAGCATAATCATATGTCTAAAATGTCTCGTATTGTTAAAAAATCAGATTCCGTTGATCCAAACAAGTTTAGAATCATGAATCGCTCTCCTGAGGTGCGTGAAAGTAATATTTATAATCATCAAGAAAAAGTTTACAAAGAACTAACATATGGACTTCTGAAAGCTAAAAAGCCGATAAGTATCGATAACGTAAAAAAGCTTCGTACTGTGAGTTTTACCCTTAGTGGTAATATGTCTAGATATGTTTGGTCTATAAATGGAAAACCACTTGAACCTGATACTTATATCAAAATAAATAAGGGGGAACGTGTAAGGTTCATAATGAAAAATACAACTATGATGAATCATCCAATGCATCTGCACGGACATTTTTTTAGAGTTATGACTAATCAAGGAGAGTGGTCTGTATTAAAACACACTGTAAATGTAGCACCTTTAGACCAAACAGTTATTGAGTTTGAAGCAAATGAAGAAAAAGACTGGTTTTTTCACTGTCATATTCTATATCATATGATGGCGGGGATGACACGAATAGTAAGATATGAAGATAATCCCGGCTCTAAATATCTAGAGGAAGCGAGGTTTGAGTCAGAAGAGTTTAACTATTCAGACAAATTTTTTGCTCGCTCAAGAAACTTTTTTCAAAATAACTATTCTAGAACAGAGACATCTTTTTTTAATTCGTATTATGCATTTGATCTAGATATACTTGCAAATTATGAAGATGAGTATGAAGGGGAAGTTCACATATCTAGGATATTAACTAGATATTTAGAACCTTATATTGGTGTGAAAACTGAGTCTGAGGAAGGAGTCACCGAAACATCCCCAACAATCGGTTTTACTTGGGTTCTACCTCTAAACATATCATTCGATTTAAAGTACCAATCTGAGATGGAAAAAAAATATGAGATAGAGTTCGAAAGTGAAATTCAACTCACCTCTAAGTTACAGTTCAATTATGAATTTAGTTCTATAAGAAGCTACTACGCTGAGCTTGAATATCGCCAGACTAGAAATCTTTCATTCGTGGCCAACTATAACAAAACTTTCGATACTTGGGGAGCCGGTCTAGGCTACGCTTACTAGGAGATTGAAGTGAAAGAGAATAAGGACAATATTTCTTTGTTAGGAGCGGTTTCAATGGGAACCGGGGTGATGGTAGGGGCTGGTATTTTCGCACTCACAGGTGAGATCGCAAATTACGCAGGCAATTTATTGATGTGGGCCTTCATCTGCGCTGGAGCTGTCGCAGGTATTACGTCGTATACTTATATAAAGATGTCCAATGCTTATCCCTCATCAGGTGGAATTGGAATGATTCTTACTAAAGTATATGGTAAGAGCACTATCGCCGCATGGGGTGCATTATTAATGCTGTTTTCAATGATTATAAACCAAAGCCTCGTTGCACGTACTTTCGGAAATTACTTGGTTCAATCAAAATATATCTCTTTGCCAAGTGATTATGTACCTTGGTTAGGACTTGGTTTAGTCATTGTGTCCCTGTTGATTAATATACTTAGCAATAAATGGATTCAATCTTTCTCATTTGTAATGGCAATAATTAAGGCAGTTGGTCTGATGGCCTTAGCAGTTGGCGGTTTAGCAGCTAGTGGTATCTCGTTACCTTCTTTAGAAAGTGGTGCAATGGAAACTTCTCCTCTTAACTTTATCGGAGCAGTTGCAGTCGGTGTTTTAGCTTTCAAAGGCTTTACGACCATAACCAACAGTGGAGGAGAGATCACTAACCCAAATAAAAATGTCGGACGTGCAATTATTATATCTCTCGCAATATGCGTGGCTATTTATATTTTAGTAACGTTAGCGGTGGGTAGTAGCCTCTCCCTTGATGAAATTCTAAAGGCTAAGAATTACTCCTTAGCTGAAGCTGCCAGGCCGACCTATGGTGAACTAGGAGTTTCCTTAACTGTGTTAATAGCAATCATTGCAACAGTATCTGGAATCATTGCAAGTATGTTCGCCGTATCCAGAATGCTAACAATGCTTACTGAAATGGAGTTGGTTCCGCACAGTCATTTCGGTATGCCAGGCTCGATTCACAAACATATTCTTGTCTATATTGCAGTTATGGCAGGAGCTTTGACTATCGTTTTCGATGTAAGCCGAATCGCTGCACTTGGGGCATTTTATTATATCGCTATGGACTTTATAATTCATTACGGAGTTTTGAAGAATGCAAATAGAGATGAAGTTAGCTTTAATCCATCAGTTCTTAAAGCTTCAATAGGGGTGGATTTAATAATTCTTATTGGCTTAATATATATCAAAGGAAAAGATGATCCTGTTCTCTTAGGGATAACTATCGTTTCTATGACACTGATTTATATTCTTGAAAAGTGGTTTCTTAAAGCAAAAAAGTAAAATAAAAGGTTTAATAATGAAAAAAGCAAAATTATTTAGAATGGCAACTGATGAACATATTTGTCCTTATGGGATTAAGTCAAAATCTCTTTTAGAGAGTGAAGGTTTCGAAGTTGAAGATCACAAGCTAGAAAGTCGAGAGCAAACTGATGAATTTAAGGATAAACATTCGGTCAAAACTACACCGCAAACTTTTATTGAAGGTAAAAGAATAGGTGGGTATGATGACTTAGTTTCGTATTTCGGAAAAACAACCTTAAAGCAAGAAGGAACAACATACCAACCAATTATAGCGATATTTAGCTCAACGCTAATTATGTCGTTGGCGATGGTTTGGTCTAAATATAATCAGTTCAATTTGTTAGATGTTGTTGAAACTTTCATAGCTCTTAGTATGTGTGTCCTTGCAATACTTAAATTAAGAGATTTATATTCATTTTCCAATCAATTTATCACGTATGATCTGCTGGCTAAAAAGTTTATAAACTATTCATATATTTATCCATTTGCTGAATTTTTTGCAGGAGTTGGTATGTTAAGTGGTGTGGCAAAACCATATGTTGCTTCAATCTCTATTTTTATCGGTACTATTGGTGCAATATCAGTTATAAAAGCAGTTTATATTGAAAAAAGAGATATAAAATGTGCTTGTGTGGGTGGGGATAGTAATGTTCCTTTAGGAGCCATATCATTAACGGAAAATCTATTTATGGTTGGTATGGGAGCTTGGATGCTATCAAAGTTTTACTTTTTATGATTTAATCAATGAAATGGAGAAAAACCTATGAGAAGTCATGCAGATCATCGTTCTCATTTATCAAGAGTTAACCGCATTGAAGGTCAGATTCGAGGAATTAAGAATATGATCGAAGAAGAAAAGTATTGTGTGGATATATTAATACAAATAAAAGCGATTAGAAGTGCACTAAAAGGATTGGAATTACGGATATAAGAGGGGCATGCCAACCATTGTTTAATGAATGCTGTTAGCTCTGGTTCTAAAAAAGAAGCTAAAGAAAAGATTAACGAAGTTATGGAGCTTATCAAAAAGTCTTCTAAGTCTTAGTAATTGAATACTTCTTTTCTAATTACTCTATTTAATTCAAAAACAACTAAGCCACCAATTGTAGAACCTACGAGCCAATATGCAGCGAGGGTTGATATGGGGATTATTATGACTGAGAATATATATTCTCATTTAGCCGAAAATCCTAATACATCGAAGAAAGATAGAATTGAAATCATCGTTAAATCAGCACGTGAGGTTGGGCCTGCAATTCTAACTGCAGTTGCAACGACAATTGTTACATTCTTGCCAGTGTTTGGACTTGAAGGAAGTGAAGGAAAGTTATTTGGTCCACTTGCTTGGGCAAAAACACTTGCTATGTTTGGGTCTGTCGTTGTGGCAATCATCTTAGTTCCTGCATTATCAGCATATTTATTAAAAGGAGAGTTAAAGCCAATTGAGAAAAATAAAGTAAGTCTTTTTATTGTTGAAAAATATAGACCAGCTCTTAATTGGATGCTTGATAATAGAAAAATTTTTGTCATTTTTCCTACAATTATTTTTATACTAGGAATGTTTGCCTATTCAAAATTAGGTAAAGAATTTATGCCCTCTCTGAATGAAGGTGAAATTCTTTATATGCCTGTAACAACTCCCGATGTGAGTATGACAAAGGCAAGAGAGCTATTGGCCTATACTGATAAGAAGCTAAAAGAGCATCCTCTTGTAGCTGATGCCATAGGAAAGCTTGGTAGAGCAAATACAGCAATTGACCCAGCTCCAGTGGCTATGTTTGAAACAGTCGTTAAGCTTATTCCTGAAAATCAGTGGCCTGACGGTGTATCTATTTATGACATTATGAGTGAGCTTGATGGTGAGCTTCAAGTGCCGGGCCTAGTAAATGCATGGTTGTTTCCAATCGAAAATAGAATTGCCATGATCTCCACAGGGATCAAAACACAAATTGGTATTAAAATATTTGGTGATGATTTAAAAACTCTCGAAAGTATTGCTTCTAAGATAGGTAAAGAAGTTGAGAAAGTTAAAGGTGCTTATGGAGTATACGCTGAACAGATTACTGGAAAGCCTTATATAGAATTTGATATTGATCGAGTTTCTGCTAGCAGATACGGGATTAATACAGGAACTATTAACAAAATACTTCAGACTGCGGTTGGGGGAATGACTATTGGTCAATTTTATGAGGGTCGAGAAAGATACCCAATACGGGTTAGATATAAGAAAGAACTTAGAGATAGAATTGATGAGCTAAAAAAAGTTTTAGTGCCGAGTCCTTTAGGACAACATATCCCACTTTCTGAGTTAGCTGATATCCAAATTGTTACAGGCCCTGCTGCAATACAGTCAGAAAATGGAATGCTTAGGTCACTTGTTCTTTTAAATGTTCAAGGCAGAGATTTAATAGGTTTTGTAGAGGAAGCCAAAGAGTATATTGAAAAGAATATTGAACTTCCAAAAGGTTATTCTATTGTATGGGCAGGACAATATGAGAGTCAGGTTCGCTCTAATAATAGACTTATGATGTTAGTGCCTCTTGCTCTACTAATAAACCTTGTCCTTATATATTTTGGTATTAAAAATTTAAGAAACGCAGCTATTATTTTTAGTGCAGTACCAATTGCATTTGCTGGAGGTTTAATTCTTCTTTGGATTGGCGGGTTTAATACTTCTGTTGCTGTTTGGGTTGGATTTATTGCTCTTTTCGGTATTGCTGTTGATGATGGTGTTGTGATGATGACATATCTTCAAGAAGCAATTAAAAATCACAAACCTAAAGATTGGGATGGTCTAAAAGAATGTATTTTAGAGGCTGGCTCTAGAAGAATTAGACCCCTTGTTATGACAACAACAACTACTGTTGTCGCTTTAATTCCAATTATGTGGTCAACAAGCACAGGTAGTGAGGTTATGAAACCAATGGCCATTCCAACTCTTGGTGGAATGCTAGTTGAGTTAGTAACATTATTTATCATACCTGTTGTTTATTCATATTTTGAACAAAGAAAAATGGAAAGAGAAAATTTGGTTAAATAACTAATTACTATGGAGGTATATATGTGTCCAAATTGTGAAAAGAAACTATCATTAAAAAATTCATTCTTAGTATTGAGTGTGGTTGCACTTGGATTATTTGGGATGGAGAGCTATGGATCGGGAACTCATGGAGGCCACGACCATAGTAATATTAATCATTCTAAAATGGATCACTCAAAAATGAAAAAGGGTGATAGGAAGTCTTTGTCTGAAGCAGCTAAAAAATCTGTTATATCAGCTTTAGAAGCGAACGAAGCACTTCATAGCTCATTTTTTAAATATGATGCCAAAGCCGTGGAGTCAAATGCTATGAAATTAAAAAAGGCGATTGATGCAATTGAAGATAAAGAGGTTGCAAAGCTTTTAAATTTCTCTAAAACGAAACTCTCTGAAATTAAAGCTTCAAATGATAGAGAAACTAATAACAAGAACTATCACCTTGTATCAATGGCCCTAATTCATATTGTTAATAAATATGATGTTGGTTCAAAGTATAATGCTTATTCTTGCCCAATGGTTAAGAAAAAATGGGTACAAAATAGTAGTAAAATGGCAAAGGTTCATAATCCTTATGCGCCAAATATGCCTCACTGTGGCTCACAAGATAGTCAACATTAAATATTATGGGACATAATCACTCTCACCACCATCATGGCAGCAAGAATATAATTGTTGCCTTTTTCCTAAATGCAGGGTTTGCCGTAATAGAGCTAATCGGTGGGTATTTAACAAATAGTGTTGCCATATACTCTGATGCTCTACATGACTTTGGTGATAGTTTGGCTTTACTCTTTTCTTATTTTGCTGAAAAGCTTAGTCATAAGGATGCAGACAAAAAGTTTACGTTTGGTTATCGACGTTTTTCAATTCTTTCAGCCTTGATTAATGGAGTTATTTTATTAGTAGGAAGTATTTTTGTAATTTATGAAGCTTCTCAAAGAATAATGGCTCCGGAAGAAGTATCTCCTGAAGGAATGCTAGGGTTAGCGATATTAGGTATTTTAGTAAACTCATTTGCCGCTTACAGGTTGTCTAAAGATGATGGCATGAATACTAAAATGGTCATGTTCCATCTTTTAGAGGATTTGCTTGGATGGGTTGCTGTTTTAATTGTTAGCATCGTCTTATTATTTAAACCTTGGTATGTATTAGACTCAATTCTCTCAATTTTGATTTCTTTAGTAATTCTAAGAGGGGTTTATAAAAACTTGATGAAAGTTGGATTGATTTTTCTTCAAAAATTTCCAGATGAACTAGAATTTGAACAACTGAAGAAGGAAGTAATTGAGCTTGAACTTGTAAATGACATACATGCAGTTAAGGGATGGTCAATTGATGATACAACTTACTATTTGCGTTTTCATGTTCTTGTACCAGAAGAAACAAAGATTGGGACTGTTGACTCATTAAAGGTTAAGATAAAAGAAATCTTGAAAAAATATAATGTTACTTACTCAACAATTGAATTTGAATCTGTGAATGGTTGCGATGATATACAAAATATGGACAAAATATGAAATGGCTTGAGCTAAAAATACCTCCATTACTTGTGGCCCTTATATTTGGGGCCTTAATCTGGGCAATGCCAAGTCCCTATGAAATAAGTAATTCGATGGTCTTATATGTATTCTCAGGGATATTGTTTTTCATAGGTTGCTTGGTATCAGCTCTTGGAGTGTGGGAATTTAAAAAGCAGAAAACAACAGTGAATCCAATGTCTCCACAAGAAAGTAATAGTCTGGTTATAAGAGGAATTTATAAATTTACAAGAAATCCGATGTATTTAGGATTTCTTCTTTGGCTGTTATCTTTTGGGGTCTTCCAGAGAAATCCTTTTTCGCTAATACTGGCAGCAGGATTTGTTTTGTATATGAATTACTTTCAAATAATTCCTGAAGAACGAGTATTAACTGATAGTTTTGGCGAAGATTACTTAGAGTATAAAAAATCAGTACGTCGATGGATATAATTACTAAATAAGCAAAAGAGACAAAAAATGAAAAAGACAAAAATAAAAATTCAAAAAATGGACTGTCCATCAGAAGTCAAAATGATCGAAGGAATTGTTGAAAAAATTGATCAAGAAATTAAAATGGAGTTTGATTTAGGAGATCGAACTGTAAGTTTTTACCATCGTTGTGATTCAAACCTAATTCTTCAGGGGTTAGAAAATATTTCATTACCAGGAACACTTTTATCATCTGAAGATATCTTAGAAAGTGACGTTCCTGAAACTGCCCCAAGCGTTGAAGCAAAAACCTTAAAATACTTACTCGCCATTAATTTCACAATGTTTCTTGTTGAAATATTTTTGGGATTTTACGCTGAGTCGACGGGGTTGATTGCTGACGGATTAGATATGCTGGCAGATTCTTTTGTTTACGGTATTAGCCTATATGCTGTTGGCAAAAGTGTTCATGTTAAAAACAAAACAGCTTTCTTAAGTGGTATTATGCAAATTTCATTAGGCTTATTATGTCTTATAGAGGTAGGTCGTAAATTTTATTTTGGAAGTGAGCCTCTATCAAACTTTATGATAATCGTCTCAATTGTTGCTCTAATTGCAAATGTATGGTGTCTTGCTCTTATTCATAAACATAAGGATGGAGAAGTGCACATGAAGGCCAGTTGGATATTTTCCGCTAATGATGTCATTGTAAATACAGGTGTTATTATATCTGGTTCTTTAGTTTACTTTTTCAAAACTAATATCCCTGACTTAATTATTGGTGGTCTTGTCTCACTTATTGTTATTAAGGGGGGATTAACAATTATCAAGCTCTCAAAGCCGCAAAAAGAGCAATCAAGGGAAAATCAAGATTGCTGTTCTGGTAAATGTAGCTAGATTGTATTGGTCACAAAGGTCGTATTTTGTGTTAGAACCTTCATTTTAATTAACAATTTCTTTTAACTTTATTTATCAATAACTAATTGATAACTTGACTCTGTACTATAGTACGGAGTGTATAATGTGGGATGGTACACTTAATGAAGTCTACGCAAGATTGACTGATGATGAATTAAAAGAAATGCCAGAAGATAAAGAGCCAGTTTTTTTAGTTTAAGAGAAATATATGGATTGTTGTTCAAATAATAAAAGCGATTCCAAGGCAATCAAAGTTGAAGGTCAACTTTGTTATTGCTTTAATTATACAGAGGAGCAATTTAGATCTGCGATTTCTAGTGGTACTGACCAAAAACTCGTTGAAGAGATCAAAAATAAGATGAAAGATCCGGGCTGTTTTTGTGAGACTTCTAATCCGTCGGGGAAATGTTGTTTAAAAGATATTTACAGTTTTATAAATTCACACTCTGAATAGTTGTCCTCATCAGTTGTTTGTAGGAAGATCTCTAAAAATAAAGAATACGGCCATAATCAAACATAATGAGGCGTAGAGAAAGTTTTTTGTGAGAGGCACTTTCATATAAGTAAGACAAAATATCGCAAACACCGTCATAGTAATTACTTCTTGAATTACTTTAAGTTGAGGAAGTGAAAAATACTGATGTCCAATTCTATTTCCCGGTACTTGAAAGCAATATTCAAAAAAAGCAATTCCCCAGCTTATAAGGATAACGATCCACAGTGGTTTAGTGGCCATGTTTTTTAAATGTCCATACCATGCTATAGTCATAAAAATATTTGAAATTAAAAGTAATCCAATTGGCTTAAACATTAACTTTCTCCGAATGTTAGCTATTATATAAAGTGATTTTAATTTTATTTCTAATGTTTGTCTTCAATCAAAAATACTGCTAAAATGGTAAAGCTACACAATCGGGTAGAGATTTTTTAAGAGGTGAAAAAGGAAGTGGTGGCTATTTTGGCTACACTTGGTATGGCAGCTTTAATAAAAACAAAAAGTTGTACTATTACCGGCACCTCCACCACCATGAATTAAATTACTGTAATTATTCAGTTTTTTTTCCGTTTTGTGGTTGATGTGGCGGGATTGTGGCAGGGGCTAAATTAGTAATTTTTTATAATTTCAAATAACTTTGTAAGTTTAGAGTCAAGTTCATAAGTTTCATTTGAAATTCCAACTAATCTATCGCTCCATACTTCTAGGGCCAAAAGTACAATCTCTTTTCCGATATTTTTATCTATAACTTCACTAGGTATAACAAGATGATTATTATTACTTTCAAAGTATAACGAAGATTCTCTTAGTTTCAATAACTCACCCTTTTTAGCGAAATCAACTAGCTGATTAATCCTTTCTTGACCAAGTACATTGGTTAGGCGTGTACCTATTTTAATAACATCTTGAATTGCAATTTTGTGTTTAGCTGAATGAGAGTAGAGTATATCTTTACTTCTTTTTACATCAAGTATTTCTTCATTGTTTCGGAATAATGATATTTCTAATTTTGCGACCTCTTCAATCGCGGTAATGGCTAAAAAAGTAGCTGTTGAGTATCTTTTATTAATATACAAGGTAAATGAATCGTGAAGTAAAGATGAAATATGAATACATGCTTTGTTAAAGTCCTCTAGTTTTTTCTCATCGTTTAAAAAGCATTTTCCCTCTTTAATTGCCCTGTTTATTAGATGATTTATATCTTTCTTATTTGACATAATAACTATTTACTTTTCTAAGAAGAAAACCATTTATTTAGTTGATCTTCAAAAGTGTAACTTGAAGTTATGTTATGATATTCTCTGAGAAAATTAACAAATGTTTTAAAACGTGACCATCTTAAAAATTTAATTTTTGTTTTAAAGCCTATTGTACAAAAATATCCTGCATCTTCTATTGTCTTACCCTTTAGTTTTACATTTGTAGAGAAAATTTCAATTAAACCTAATTCCGTAAAAATTGGTGAAATATAGTCAATTCTATTTTTCATCATTATATTTTCGTTAATATCAATGTATAATTTGTTCTTCTTTCTAATCTCGAGTAGTTTCTTTATATTATTTTCTTTAAGTAAATTCTCTGGTATTTTGTATTCCTGAACAATTGTGTAAATATCTCTAATTGAATCATTATAATCTAACATTAAATTTAATAAATAATATAGAACATTGATCTCATCTTGATTTAAGAATTGAACCTCAAATGCAATTTCTTTTAATTCTTCCAAGTCTGATAAAAATGAATTTGACTCCGCCGATTCTTCTATATGATCTAATATAAATTTGAATGTATTTTTATCTTTTGCATCAACCTTTTCTAAAATCTCTCTTCCTCTTTCTTTAATGTCATTAATATCCTTCTCAATCCCTTTATCTAAAGAGTTACTATACCAATGAAAATCAATTATTTTAGTAAAACCATGCTTTGTGATTAAAATATTTTCATTATGGAGGTCAAAGTGAGCAATATTATAGCTGTGGGCTTTAGTAACACCTTTGATGATTGTTTCTAATATGTTGATTGCTGTTTTAATTGAAATTGCTTCTTCTCGACTTAAAAAAGTTGATAATGTATCTCCTTCAATGTATTCGACTGAGTAACAGACTTTTTGTTTATTATCTATCTCGCATAAGTGTAAAAAATAAGCACTAGCGATTTCTGGCTCACCTGATAAATTTATCATCTTTTTAAACTCTAGTAGTAACAGGTCCTCTGTATAGTCATCTGAGTTACCAATAATTTTTATAACAAACTTTTTTTTAGTTTGATTATCGGTGTAAAGATAAGCGATATCTTTTGAAATGACTTCACATTCATTAATCTTTATAGGGACTTTTTCTCTTTTATCAAACATTTTAATTCACACTTTTTAGTTTTTAATATTCATAAATAGAGGTGGATGATTTTAAGTACATCCACCTATTACTAGAAATTAACTATCTCACTCGCACTCTTCAAGAACTTCTCACTCAAATGTGCATAAATCATTGTGGTATTCGTATCGGAATGGCCAAGAAGTTTCTGAAATACAAAAATGTCTCCACCGTTCATAATGAAATGACTTGCATAAGTGTGACGAAGATCGTGAAAGCGAATGAGTCGATTTAACTTTGCTCTTTGTTGAGCTTTTTTAAAGTCTCTTTGTGTGAAATGATCGTAAGGAATAGAGTTTCCGCATGGTGTATGAAAAACAAACTTCGAAATCCTTGTTTTAAAGCGTTTTTCCATTATATCTCTAACCACAGCATTCATTGGAATATGACGTGCTCTATGACTCTTTGTCGTGTCCTTAAGACCTTCTCTTGTTAGTGTTCTAGAGATAGTCATAGTCTTTGACTCAAAATTAACTCTATCCCAACATAGACCACAAACTTCACCTAATCTTAAGCCGGTATTAAGAGCGACTTTATATAGATCAATATAAAAGTCATCTTGATTAGCTTTTAAAAAAAATGATTTCCTCTCTACTCCAAAAATTAACAGGTCTTGGCTCTTCTTTAATTTCTGATTAGCCTCTAAGTAGTTCTACTAGAATTGCCTTTATTCAAAACTAGAGTTTCTAGCTCTTTATTATGATTGTAGAAAAGGTGTATCTGATTAATAGTGTGTAACACATATGAGTTATATTGTTTACTATATTATTTAACTTAATTTTATATGAAAATTTACGTTTTTTATTTATTTCCATATTTAAAAACATAATTAAAGGTCAAATAGATTGATAACTTCATTATCACTAATAAGTTCGTAAGGATTTAGGTTTGATTTAAACATTATTTCAGATAATTTTTTGGCAATACTATTAGAATTATTTATTTTAGGTGAAATAACAATGTTCTCAATGTTTTCAAGTATTTTTTTTGATAATAATATTTCAAGCTTTTCTTTGCTTTCTTTGAAAAAAAACTGTCTAAAGTAAAGAAACTGTTGCCAAAATTCAATGGGAGAAATCAATAGTATAAGAGTTTTATTTTTTATAGGAAATATTACCAGACAACTATATTGAAAAGGGTAGTCTGGGTGATTGTTGAATTCAACATTCTTGTAATAAAAAGAAGGAGATATTAATGAAGAAACTGAGAAAGATACTTCTTTGTCTAATATATATTTAAAGTGTAACATCTTAGGTATTCTTTGATTTTTCAATTGGTTTAAACTATTGTTAAAAATTTTATCTAACTGAAGAAGTGCTTTGCTTGTTCCTTCATATAAACCATTTAAGTATTCATAGCTTTCTATGTTAAAAGTAATTTTATTTTCAGGGTTGTTGTAGAACTTAAAAACACTTTTGATCTCACTTTTGTCTTCATTCTTTACAGCTTCGCTTAGAATTTTAAATAACTTCTTAGATCGCTTTTTCTTATACATTTCATTTGAAAGTTCTCTGAAAAAGAAAGTGAAATAATGATTATTTGACAATGATGAAAGATCTTTCGCGTTTTTAAAGTCAATTATTGAGAAAATCTTACTGTCATGATAGTTACAATAACCATAGAATGTTGTAGCACTTCTTACATTTGTTAGATTTAATTGAAATTTGTCATCTTTTTCATGAAGAAAGTAAACATTATTGTTTTCATCTTTTAACCGTTTTAGAATGAAACCATTTTGAATTGAATGGCATTTCTGCAGTTCATTGTTGCAATGGCTGTTAAACATGCAGTTGCCGTCTTTTTTGTGAAGGTATTTTTGTATTTCTTTATTAAATTTATTAATATTCATTTTTCCTCTATCATTGAATTAACGTTTTAATTGAGCACAAGGATCATTCAAAGTTAGTTTTTCTATAGCTTATTACAAGATGTCTTTATTGAGGTGTCTATAGAATACTGTTTTCTATTTTTGTTTTCTTTTCATGCTATCTTAACTTTAAAAGTTTCACCTAAAACCTCTTTAGATTGCGATTGATCCAGATAATTAAAGTATCTTTGAGTGGGCACTCCGTTAGAGTCTATAAACTCCAATACTTTAAGAATTCTAAGTAGTAATCTATCATTTGTGCTCTTGAACTCAAGAGACTTAAGAAATTTTTGAGTAAACCTCTCCGGAGCTTGGGCAGATAGTAATGAGGTTAAAAATGCATCTAAGTTTTTAGTAGTGATAAGGTATTGTACTGGTAGTGCCATTAATTTTCCTTTTCAAATTATGGGGTGTAAAAATAAATGTCAATCTAGCTTTTATTCTTTTCGAAATAAACTGCATTTCTCTTAAGTGGTAAGTTATAGTTTAAGTTTTATGATATATTGCTTTTTTATATGTAATGATAGATTCGGTTGACATATTTCTATTAAAAGTATTTTTTTTGAATTTGATTATTACTATTTAAGTCTATTAAATAATTATTTTTTGTTTTTAATTGAAAAAAATATTAATTAAAAACTAAATTACCTACACAATATTTCGTTGTAATAACTGCTCCTGACGCAAGAATATTTACCTGGCCCCACTGGTATTTTTTGGTTGCATAATTCAACGTGAACTTTATGTTGCCAGACTTTGAGCTACCTACTATGGACTCAAGCTTCCCTTCTTTGTTGGAAGTTGCATATACTATATATTCTAATTGAGAAACAATTTTATCATTATCTGGATCAATGCTGGAACACTTTAAAAGATTTTTTGTTTTAAGTTCGCAATATGTTTTTAGTTTAGATGAATTGTTGTTAATATCGATTTTATCTTCAATCGTTCCCATCATCTTACAATCTGAATCTAACAGTGTTACTTTTGGAGTGGACTCTGCGTAAATGGTACTACATATTAATATTATCATTAACAAAAGCTTAAACATTTTTAATATCCTTTTTTTAATACCCTATTATTAATATTCTTTTTAACGGAAGTTGAAGTCTGTTACTAGTATAGAGGGTTTCAAAAAAGGTTTTAACAGAATTAAAATCTCTATATTTTGCATTTGATGACTCATAAATATTTCTAACAGCAATGCAGAGCTCATTTGTATCTTTCATTAGGCATGCCTGAAAAAGGTCTTTAAGAAACTGATGATTTCTAACCCCTCTACCGGCCTCGACCTCAATAACGTAGCCAAGGCTCTCGTTATACGCATCAGCTTCAAAAGATTTTATTACTTTTCCTTGTTGTCCAAATAGTACTGGTACGGTAACTTTTTGAGTTGTTTTTTTTCCACATTCAACTTTAAAATTTAATTTTTCTAGATCTTTTCTTAATATTTTTAATACCTCATCAGACTTTAATGTATTTTCAGGACTTCTTATATCTTCTATTGAATTATTGAATACTTTTATAATTTTTAAACCCATATCACTTGGAGAGGAGTTTAGCGGGAAAGAAATCCAATTAATTTCATTCATTTATATATCCTTTAACTAGTAAGGCTCATAAGAGCACAAAAGCACATGCGTATAATGAAGTTACCCAAAGATGCTTATTTCATAACTCATAAAATGAAATGATGATAAGTCATTTAAATCTATCGTTCTAAATACTGCTCTTGTTTAACTTGTAATATAGATTACATGTCATATTAATTCGGATCGGAATTTTTACTTATATTCTGAAACGAAAAAGTATTTAATATATATGACTAATAAACTTTATATATATAAACGAATTTAG